>JBIKRF010000193.1:0-4507 GCA_044349305.1 Flavobacteriales bacterium | reverse complement strand
CATGTGTATTAATTTTGATGGATGAATGTTTCAATGCTTTTAATCACCCTCTTCGGAAAGCGTAGGCGGATGATTTTTCCGTTTTGAAATCGAAAGGCAAGTCTGACCACCAATTCCTTGAATTCCTTGCGTGGTGCTTCTCCGAATTCGAACTTGTCGATGTCAGGGAACGTGAAGGGATCCGCTTCCATGAAGCGAAATTCGATGACATGCTCCCCCGGAAATTCATCCATGCTATAACCATCTTTGAACTCTGGCCAAAGTCGCTTGCCAACGTTGTGTTCAGTGAATAAAAACTTGTGGAAATGTGCCAAGGCTCGTTTCTTGTTCATCCCTTTAAAAAAGACCCCTTTATTATCCATGAGCTCCTCCATTTGCTCAAAATTCCCAGATAAAAAGGAATAGCGAAATTGATTTAACGCGTACTCGTTTTTCTTCTGTTCTTCGGTGGTGATTTTCGAGATTTCTTGTAACATATTAGGAAAGGATTTTGTTGGTTGCGCTTCTTTAGGCAAAGGATATGCCAAGATTTGAAAGCCAATAAAAGCATGAAAAAACGAGAAAAAGAATATCAAAAAATGAGAAGGGTATCAAAAAGAGCTATAAAGTGATTTATTTCGTAAAATCGGATTTTCCCGCTTAAATCCGTATCTTAGTGGTAGTATGAATCCCGCTAATATCATTCACAAGTCAAGCTTATTCAAGGCCTTTGATTTGTTCATTTCCGGTCAAATTGATGACGTTGAAATTGGAACAACCAAAGGATTGATGCACATCCATCACTATCTATTTGATGGATTGTATGATTTCGCTGGAAAGATGCGAAATGTCAATATCTCGAAAGGTGGATTTCGTTTTGCAACGGTTCTATACTTGAAAGAAATCCTTGCGAAAATAGACGAAAT
Source organism: Flavobacteriales bacterium (assembly GCA_044349305.1). Taxonomy (GTDB): domain Bacteria; phylum Bacteroidota; class Bacteroidia; order Flavobacteriales_D; family Sanyastnellaceae; genus CAIZGX01. The sequence continues at coordinate 3,602 of JBIKRF010000193.1, read as the reverse complement.
GCCGGAAGGAACAGTCGATGAAATTCTCGAGAAATACGTGGAAATGAACATCGCTCATCCGTTTATGGAAGGGAATGGACGCACCATGCGCATTTGGTTGGATTTACTATTGAAAGCGCGGATTAAACAAGTCGTGGATTGGCAACACATCGATAAATTCCAATATCTGCAAGCGATGGAACGAAGTCCAATCAATGATTTGGAATTGAAAACCTTGCTGAAGGCTAACTTAAGTGCTGATATTTCCAACCGTGAGTTGATCTTTAAAGGAATCGAACAATCTTATTATTACGAGGGATACGAGAAATCGGAGGAGGATTAATTCCCTTCCGTTTTTACTCCATACTTCTCCATCTTCGCTACCAATGTATTTATCGCCCAGCCAATAGCAAGTGCCGTCTGACGCTTATTTCCCTTAAAGTGTTTTAACACGCGGATGATGTGCTCTTTTTCAATGTGCTCCATGTTCATCGGTTGGTCCGCGGGTGCTTGCTTGAGTCGTTTGGGTAGGACCTCCGCCGAAACGGATTCTTCGTTGAAGACGTAGAGCCGAGAGATGATGTTTTCCAACTGGCGGACATTCCCTGGATAAGAATAATTCAAGAGGATTTCCAAGGCTTCTTTTTCCAACTGTAATTTCTTTGGACGGTGTAATTCCTTCTTTTTCTGCGTGAGAAAATGTTCGATCATTCCTTTGATATCTGCTTTTCCACGTTCGGATAGGGTAGGGAGGTCGAGTTCCACGACGGATAAACGGTAATAGAGGTCCCAGCGGAATTTCCCTTCCTCGCAGCGCTTTTGTAGGTTTTGGTTGGTGGCGGCAATTACTCGGACATTCACTTTCTTCGCTTTTCCACCTAGTGGCATGATTTCCTTCTCCTGTAAGGCACGCAAGAGCACCTGTTGCATGTAGGGAGAGATGTCGCCGATTTCATCGAGGAAAATGGTTCCTTTGTCCGCTAATTCGAATAATCCGGGGGTATCCTTGTCTGCTCCCGTGAAGGCGCCTTTCTTGTAGCCAAACAATCGGGACTCCAACAAGGTATCGCTAAACGCCGAACAGTTCACCGTCACGTAGGCCTGCTCGTTCCGAATGGAATTCCGGTGGATGTATTTCGCCAAATTTTCCTTTCCGGTTCCACTGGCGCCGAGGATCAAAACGGTGACACCATCCACTTGTGCTACCTTCGCTGCATTCTCGTAAATCTTCTTGATGGTTGGTGTAATGAAGTAATCATCTCCCGTATTCTTCTGAATTTCCTCCTGATGGTACATCGCCGTTACCGGAAGCGAGGACTTCTCAAACGCAATCTTGATGAGTTCTGGCTTATCCTTGGTTTTCGTATGACGTGCCTCCCGCATCTGATACAAGGTCGTATTCAAATTCAAAGACAAATGGCTCAAGTACCACACCACTTGCATGGCCGGACTCCCAGGCGATACAAAGATATCGAGCTTATCCTCCCGTAATTCAATCAAAAAAGGATTCACCTTTCCCTGAATCTCGCGGTGGTCAATTGGATCCTGAATACCCATGTAACGCAATTCAATCAATCGTTCCGGATACGTTCGTTTCAAGTAATTCACCAAGAGTTCCGAACGCGTATCATCGCCACTCGCCGCCGACAGCAAGATGTGTCGTTCCGACTTGTAAAAATACTTATGGTAATTCGCCGTTGGACCCGTTTCCAGCACTTGTCCGGCGTCAAAGTCATTCGTATAGGCAATCCAAGAGATCAGTGTTTTCATGTATCAGAAATTGATATACGAATGTACGAAATGAGTGGTTTGATACGTTAGTATTTCATTAATTATTTAAGTTAGGCTTTATTTCACCTGTCCAAATTCATAAAAGCCACTTGGTAAATCCACGTAAACTTTGCCATCTTCCAGTTTAAATTGCCCTTTGAAAACATCCCATTCGGTGAGATCAGCATCAACCATGAAATCAAATAGGCTAAAATGTACCCACATAGCTATCTCGTCTCTAAGTTTCACTTCTTCTTCGGTGCCGACAACGATGGTAATATGTTTCCGATTCTCGCTGTCCCAGTCATAAAATTCACCAATCTTTATGCGCTTCAAGTAAATTTCCACCAATGGTCCGCCTTGGATGTTTAGTCGAACTTTGAAATAGATGCTTTTTCGGGTTTTTAGGTAGGCGTGGATGGATTGTTCGAGTGTGTTCATGTGTTCCGTTTTAGTTTATTTATGCTGTTAATTTGGTTCATTTGTTCTATGCAATAAGCGTGCAAAAAATTAGCATTTCATCCTAAAAATGAATAAAATTGTCCTTCATTTGAACACATGGAAAACGAATTGAAAAATAGTAACAAGACAGCACATAGACCAACAATGAAGAGGACCTCGACCGATATCCATTTGGAATTTGGAATAGGGAAGGGCAAGTTCATTCGATTCTTGTTTTTCGTCGTTGCCAAGGCACTTTATATCTCCGCAGAAAAGTTGAAGTTGAGTTATTATCAGGTGAATATCCTTGTGTATTTTTTTATTCTTCCCTTTATTTATCTTTCCGTTTTGGATGCTATTTTCGGATTTCATTATCTAAAAGCAGCAGGAATTTTCACCACCTTAGGTTTCTTCCTAGGATGTCGAGATTTCTCAAACTATTCGGATCGGCTCTTTGCACAATCAGTCAAATTTCTACAGTATTTCAATCGCTTTGGTCTCAGTTATGAAAGCGCTTCGGTATGGATCTGTGTTGTTTTTCCAGGATTGCTTCTTGTTGCATTGCTTTTGTTGAAATAGAAAGTAAACTCATTTTTCATGAGTTCTTAAAATGGCCTTGCAAGCTTGCAGAAAATTATTTTTTCAGTCAATGTCCCTCAACTTTGTCAAAAAAACGACATGAAAAAACGATTTTACAAACAAAAGGGTATTTGGTATATCGACTTACCAGAATTTTTAGAGCAAGGTTTGGGGACCCTCGCTGACCTGATGATGGTTGATGGAGCTGATACGTTTCTTGATCACTTGGCGGACAATCAATCAGAAGTGGAGGTATATTTCAGTGAAAAACCTTTTGACGAGGCCAAATTCATCCTGCTAACGGAAGCTCAAGGGAAAAACAATTCATTCTTTTCATTTTTCAGGTTTGCACCCGCTCAGTACGGATGTTACTACCGCGTGTCAGAACTGAACAATCACAGACTGTGGCTTTGTCCGGTAACGAAGTCTGTTTTTGGAGGATATCCGGATAAGATTTGGGTGGGGTAGGTGTTGAACGCCCTTAGAAGCTGTATTTTCCGTTTTACGAGCACTAAGAAATAATTTTATTAAGTATATTCACTAAAAAAAAACATGAAACTTCTATCCATCGGAATCGCACTTTTACTACTCGGCTGTCTGGCTGATATGCCTTATGGTTATTTTCAATTCGTTCGCTTTGCATCAGCAGCTTTCTTTTCATACGCTGTTTATCACGAAAATGAAAAAGGAAGCAAGGAATTGGCTGTTGTATTTCTCGTTCTAGCCATCTTGTTTCAACCATTAATCAAAGTATCGCTTGGTCGAACGCTTTGGAATATTGTGGATGTGATTGTGGCGTTGGGATTGTTTGGGTATGGTGGGAGGAGAAATTG
>JBIKRF010000048.1:0-16995 GCA_044349305.1 Flavobacteriales bacterium | reverse complement strand
TTCCTCCGAATTGAAATTACTCTTCACTTCTTTCAAGCGCATCCATGAATTCATGAGCGAACTGTCACTAATGGCCTTCATCTCCTTACGATGAAGATCTTCTTCCACACGTTGAACAAAAGCCCACTCTTTAATTAAATCTTTCGAACGAAGCGTGTAGCTTTCAAGGTCTTGTAATCTTCCAATTGAAGGTACATACTTGTCGTTAATTTTCCGATTGATATCGTAGCTGCGCTGAAGCGTTATCATGGTCATGACTAAAGTTCCAGCTACAATGAATATAATGACGGCGAAGCCAAATCCCAAGCGATACTTCTTATTGAAGAACCAATTCATGGGATTCAATTAATTTGATTTGAATTTTTTTTCTGACTCTTTCTTCAAGCGTATAAATTCCTCTTCCCTTCCTAAAGCTCTATTTACAAACATGAGCACTTTGTAATTTGTTGGGGAAGGAGTGCATGAGGCAAACGCCTGCTGTGCGTAAGGAATAGCCGATTTGAATTTCTTTACGCTTTCATCTTGAATGGAAATCAAATCCATCATATCTGTTTGCGCGCCAATCTTGCGAATCATGTATACGCCCTGATTGTAGTTTACAATGGCCAAATTCAAGTTTGCCGTGCAGTTGCGATTGTCAAGGGATAACACTTTCGAATAGAATTCTAAACACAAAGAATAATGGTGATTGTCTTCTGAGTTTTTTATCCAGTTTCGATAATGTCCTTCAGCCATTTTGCTATTGAATTCTACCTTCAGATCCTTCAACTCGCTTTCAGACCCTTTGTACAATTCTTCAAATTTTTTGTACAAATCAATCGGCTCGTTCTCGGATTCGTTGTCCATCTCTGCAGAACGCAGCAAAGCGTCATTGAAGTAGGTAAATGCAATAAACTGAAGGGCTGCATCGATGTTCGAAGCGAATTCTAAATTTGCATCGAACTCTCGTGCTTTTTTCAATGCTGCTACACTTCGGTATCTGTAATTACTCTGACGCTGATTAGCCTCTTTTTGTTTGTAGAGTTCCTTCAATATAAAGCCCTTCACATACCAGGCGTTCGGATCTGAATTCAAATCTGCCGATTTAAACCCTTCGTCTATCTGAGCCAAGGCTTCGTCATATTTATTTTCCGCGCACAATTCAGCGGCTTTAGCCACCTGCGCATTCACTTGTGTGAAGCTCACATTGGCGACACCCAACAAAATGAAAAGGAGAAAAAATACATGCTTCATATTATTGAACTTTCCATTGTAAAATCTTATTCCCCGGCGTAATCTTCTTTTCTGAAAGTGCTGCCTCGCTTAACTCATATCGAATTGAATTATCTACTGTCTTAAAATTAATAGCGGCTCCGCTTCCTAAAGCACCTTCCCAATTGGTGACAACCAAGGTGCTTTTTCCTTTCACTTCTTTCATGATTTTCGCGAGATCGGCCTTCTTTGATTTATCTATAAACACAATGTGACTGCCCACTCCAGGTTTGTAATCTGTCCAAGATTGAACCTCGATGGTTTGAGCGCCCACGGGCTTCATTCCATACTTTTCTAACACGTGCTTATAAACTGCATCGTTTCCGTATACCACAATAAGAAATTTCCCTTTCTTCATTTCTGCAGGCCAATTGCTATTAACCGCAAACTGATAAATAAAGTTTGCCTGAATCATGGCACGTGAATCTCCCTCATCTATTTGCTGAGCAAATAAATTTTGACTTGAGGCCAAAATAATTAAGAGTAAAAGAATTCGTTTCATTTAGTTACGCTATTCACAGGCATAACAAATCTATTTGAACTTAATGGTTGAACCCTGTTCAAATTCAAAGGTTCTTCACCTTCTATTGTTAGAATCGAAATGCGCTAACTTCTTTAGGAATATTTCTCCCCTCAGTTAAAACTGATGCAAATAATTTCGAAAAGTATGGGGCTAGAAGTACACCCTTCGAACCCAAACCACCGAAAACACCAAGGAATTCATTGTCCCTGGCAAAACCAATAATCGGACGTCTGTCGCGGGTTGTAGGACGAAAACCGGTCTTCTGACTTTCAACAACAATGTCCTTATTCAATCGCTGTTTCAATTCTGAAAGAAGAAACTCCCTCGCCTCCTCGGTTGGTTCATCGGCCACTTCATTCCAATTGTAGGTTGCTCCTAAGCGAAACTTTTTGTTTCCAAAAGGAAGTAAAAACTGACCAAAGTTTACAATTGCATCTAGTTCCAAATTCTCAATCTTCAAATCCAGCACCTGACCGTGATTAGGTATTAGATCAAGATGTTCCATACCTTTCCATTTATTCACACCAATTCCAGTGCATAGAATAATTTTATCGAAGGTCCTTCCCTTCCACACAACATTACACTCATTGAATTCAACTTCATTTTCGTTCACAGCATCCGCAATAAAATTTCCATGTTGAATGAAGTAATTCATTGCAGCTTCTCGAAACACCGGAACGTTGAGCCAGCCGCATTCATTGACCTCGCTGTTTCCAAATGGAGAAATAAAATTCTCTTGTACACTCTTGTTTGAGCGCGCAGAAAGGTATCTCCCAACTTCAGGATGATCAGATTTCTCATCCCAAAAATTAGCATCTTGAATGGAATTGAAAATTCTTGCAACGGGAAGAACATGAAAAAAATTGGTTTGAAGTTGCTCTTCCAATTTTCGAAATGTTCCGTTCATATCTTCAAGCATTTCCCTCGCTAACCACGACGCCGCAAGCCTTTTGAAGGTTACTGGATTCCACATACCCGCTGCTACTTTCGAAGCAGACGCGTGTTTATAATCGTCGACAACTAAAACCTCCGCTCCCTTTTCCAACAGAGAAAAGGCTAGCAGTGTTCCTGCTAGCCCTTGTCCTACGATTAAGTATTTCGACATAATTATTGAATCACATTTAGCGCTTTACCCACTTTGGTAAAAGCTTCAACTGCCTTATCAATGTGCTCGAATTCATGTCCTGCGCTTAGTTGAACGCGAATACGCGCTTGACCTTTCGCAACAACTGGATAGAAAAACCCAATCACATAAATTCCTTCTTGCAGCAACGCATCTGCGAAGTCTTGTGCCAACTTAGCATCGTACAGCATAACTGGAACAATTGCACTGTCACCGTCTTTGATATCGAATCCGGCAGCTTTAATTCCAGCTTTAAAACGATTGATGTTCGCCTCAAGCTTGTCACGTAAATCTGAAGAAGCGCTAAGCATATCCATTACCGCAATAGAAGCACCAACGATTGAAGGTGCTAAAGAGTTCGAGAACAAATACGGTCTAGAGCGTTGACGAAGCAACTCAACAATCTCTTTTCTTCCGCTGGTGAATCCACCCATTGCGCCGCCTAAGGCTTTACCTAAAGTTCCGGTGATGATATCCACGCGACCTAAAACGTTCTTCAATTCTATCGTTCCTCTTCCTGTTTTTCCGATGAATCCGGTTGCGTGACATTCGTCTACCATAACCATTGCACCGTATTGATCGGCTAGATCACAAATCTTATCGAGTTGTGCCACATAGCCATCCATTGAGAAAACTCCATCTGTAACAATCATCTTGAAACGTGCTCCAGAAGCGGCTTTCAGCTGTTCTTCCAAATCAGCCATGTCGTTATTCTTGTAACGGTAGCGTTGCGCTTTGCACAAACGCACTCCGTCGATAATAGAAGCGTGATTCAACTCATCTGAAATGATTGCATCTTGCTCGTTCAATAATGGTTCGAACACACCTCCATTCGCATCGAACGCAGCAGCGTAAAGAATGGTATCTTCTGTATGAAGGAAGTCTGAAAGCTTTTGTTCAAGCGTTTTATGAATGTCTTGAGTTCCGCAAATAAAACGAACACTCGACATACCGAATCCGTGAGAATCAATAGCTGCCTTGGCAGCTTCAAGAACAACAGGATGACTAGAAAGTCCCAAGTAATTGTTCGCGCAGAAATTCAACACTTCCTTTCCTTCTGTCGTTTTAATAACGGCAGCTTGAGGGGTTGTAATGATGCGCTCTCTTTTGAACAAACCAGCTTCGCGAATACTGTTCAATTCATTTTGTAAATGTTCCTGCATTTTTCCGTACATACGTTTCAATTTTAAGTTGTCAATATTATTTTTGCCGCTGCTTCCGCCGCTGCTTGTTCTGCTGCTTTTTTAGATCCTCCTGTTCCTCTTCCCACTTCCTTTCCGTCTAACTCTAACGCAATGGTGTACAACATTTGAGCACCCATGTTGCGTTGCTCACGAACATGGTAGACCAGGTGCCTTCGGGTCTTTTGTCCCCACTCGTGCAATTTACTCTTATAATCGACATCTAAATGCACTCGCTCATCGAGTCCGTGCTCCTTCAATAATTTCAGAGCTATCTCACGCGTAATTTTGTAACCTTTATCGAGAAAAAGTGCACCAAACAAAGCTTCCAGTGCATTTCCAATAAGACTTTCATGAATTTCTTGTCTTCCAATACTCACCTGAAGAAACTCATATAACTTCAGTTCGTAACCAATGGCGTTCAGATTGTCTCTTCGAACAATCTTTGACTTCATTTTGGTTAATTCCCCTTCTGTGAGAGCCGGGTATTTCGAAAACAAATAATGCGCAACAATGCTATCGAGTATGGCATCTCCCAAAAACTCCAAACGTTCGTTACTGTTTTTGATACCCGCACGAATTTCTTCTGCGGCGCTAGCATGTCGCAACGCGGTTTCATAAAGCGCAATGTTCTTGGGCCTTACGTGAAAAGTGTTGTGGATATAGGAGGATAGTTCCCTATTGTGGGATGCTTTGGAAAAGAATTTCCAAATCATTCGTACTTCTTAAAAATGGCAGAAGTATTGTGACCACCAAAACCGAAAGTGTTGGTCATGGCTACGTTCACTTCACGCTGCTGCGCCTTGTTGAACGTAAAGTTCAATTTAGGGTCAAGCGCATCATCGGTGTTAACGAAGTTAATAGTTGGAGGAATGATTCCGTTTTTAATTGCAAGAATGGTAGCAATAGCTTCAACAGCTCCGGCAGCACCAAGCAAGTGTCCAGTCATTGACTTCGTACTTGAAATATTCAAGTTGTAAGCGTGCTCTCCAAAAATATTTTGTATCGCTTTCGCTTCTTGAACATCTCCAAGTGGCGTTGAAGTTCCGTGAACGTTAATGTAGTCGATTGCATCTGAAGAAATACCTGCATCAGATAACGCATTCTTCATTACGTTGGTAGCGCCAATTCCGTCTGGATGTGGGGCTGTAATGTGATAAGCGTCTGCAGACATTCCACCGCCGATTAACTCGGCATAAATCTTAGCACCACGCGCTTTTGCGTGTTCTAAATCTTCTAATATAAGACAACCGCCTCCTTCACCTAAGACAAAACCATCGCGGGTTGAATCAAAAGGTCTAGAAGCTGTTTTGTAATTCTCATTATTCTCAGAAAGTGCTCTACACGCGTTGAATCCACCAACACCTGCTTCGCAAATTGCGGCTTCAGAACCACCACTCACAATAACGTCTGCTTTACCTAAACGAATGTAGTTAAAAGCATCTATTAAAGCGTTGGTTGATGAAGCACAGGCAGAAACTGTTGTGTAATTCGGACCTCTGAAACCGTATTGAATACTGATATGCCCAGAAGCGATATCGGCAATCATTTTCGGAATGAAGAAAGGATTGAAACGTGGAGTTCCATCTCCCTTTGCAAAATTAATACACTCTTCTTGAAAGGTCAATAAACCTCCGATTCCCGATCCCCAAATGACACCGACACGATCCTTGTCAACTTTTTCAACATCGATACCAGAATCTACAATGGCTTCCTTAACTACCACTAAAGCATAGTGGGTATATGGATCCATTTTGCGCATTTCTTTTCGCTCAATGTGATCTTCAACATTAAACCCTTTGACTTCACAAGCAAACTTAGTTTTGAACTTGCTTGCATCAAAGCGCGTAATAAGATCTGAACCACTCACACCATTGATAAGACCATTCCAGTATTCTGGCACAGTATTACCAATGGGTGTTAGTGCTCCCAGTCCGGTAACAACGACCCTTCTTAACTCCATAGTTTTCGGGAAAGTTGAATAATTTCCGAGTGATTATTTATTCGCTGTGATGTAATCAATAGCTTGACCTACAGTCACAATCTTCTCTGCTTGATCGTCAGGAATAGCGATATTGAATTCCTTTTCAAATTCCATGATAAGCTCTACAGTATCCAAAGAATCTGCTCCCAAATCATTGGTGAAACTAGCTTCAGGGGTTACAACTGATGCTTCAACACCGAGTTTATCTACGATGATTTCGGTAACTTTTTGTGCAATTTCAGACATTGTCTTGATGTTTTTAAAGGTTAAATACGACCGCAAAAGTACAACTTTTCATGACGTACGCACTTTTTTTTGCTTTTCACGTCGACTTTCTTTGCTTAATTACTGATATTCAATTTGTTAGGAAACTAAATTGTTCGTAAAATAATTCCGTAAGCGCACTCTAAACTATCTTGCAGCTCGAAAATTGCCTTTCACAAAGAATGACCTGGGACCAAGAATACTTAAGAGTTAAGCGCATCCTTATAATCGGATGCGGCGGACTAACACATGCCGCTCTTCCCTACTTACTTTCTTCGGGAATTGGAAATGTTACACTTTTCGATGGCGATTCAGTGGAATTTTCCAACTTGAACAGACAACACCTTTTTACGCCAAAAGACATTGGAAGAAACAAGGCTGCGGTGCTCAAGGAATACTGCGTCATTCACTTTCCGGAGGCCATTGTGATTTGTGAAGAGCGAATGTTCGATGACTTCAGCGCCGAGGAGTCTTTCGATTTGGTTTTCGATTTTACAGATCGTCTCGCCACTAAATTAGAATTAGCCAAGCACTTCGAGAAACAGCATATCCCTTTTTTCTACGCAGCCGCCCAAATGAATACGGGGTCCTCGGCCTTTATTCATTTCAACAGTATTCGCTCTGAAATGCTTTTTGGACACATTCAAGATTCAAGCAAAGTCGAGCGAGATTGCACTGCAGATGGGGTATGGCCAACGGTAGTGGCGGCGGTGGGCATTCATGTTGCGCACCAAGCTCTTCAATTTTTGACACTTTCACCTTGTGCATTCGAGGGGGCCATTGACTATTACGACGGAGTTACTGGACTTTGGTCTCGCTTTCATTTCAATCCGAAAAAAGTACTTTCAAAGCCTTCAATAAATATAAAAGGACTACTCAAAGACCAAAGCACGCCTATTTTTTTCTTGGGTGAAGCCGCTGGCCTGCCTTCAGAAATCATTTCAATCACCGCTTCAGAATTAAAGGAAGCAATTGCCGATGCCAATCGACCATGTATTCTGCTTTGCGAAACCGGACTTCGCGCCAAAACAGCCGCCGAGCAGCTTTCAAAACATTTCAATTTTCCTATATTGAGTTGGAATCAAAAACTCGATTCCTTCCTACACTTGTTGCATGAATCCAAAGTCTAACCTTAGCACCGCGCTTCGCTTTGCGAAGTTGCTTCTAAAGCGGCCCATGAATGCTTCAGAAGACATTCGTTTGCGCATGCTGCAACATCGACTGCTTCATGATTTAACCTATCGACTCCCCGGTAGTGCGAAAAAAGATCCCCTTATCGGATTCAAGGAATGGAAGCGAATTCTTTCCAGGAAAAAAATTACTCTACCTTCAGAATCGGGCATTCCTTGCGTTTTAGTTTCGACTTCCAACCAAAAAGAAATAGCCATCGAATACATTACGGCTAACTCGGGGTTCAACAAGCTGCATGCATTGGTTCGAGAAGAACTCTCAACTGAATCGCTTTCGTTTAAATTTCAGCTTTTCGCGCTTCGTGTTTCAATTCAATGCCTATTCGACTCGCGTCGTATGAATCTAGCTCTAATGATTCGCGAAGTGATTGAATGGACAGTCGTTTCCGACTTCATTTCAACAAATAATATTGCGGAATTTTTCGATTTCACTCCCTTCGAAAAAGACAGCAACGTTCTTGCCTACATACTTCAGGAAGCCGGAATAAAAGTGACGAAAATACCTTCGCCAGGGCCGTTCGCTGGGCACCATACCTTTATGATAGCCGACGACGTGGTTGTTTCAAGTGCCTACCAATTGGAAGAGATTCCGCATTTCAAGCACTGGTTCGTTTCTCGGCTCTTGCATTGGGCGGCAGAACAGTATTCGCGCTACGCGCGTTGTTACACGAACGCACCCCTTCCACCTAAAAACACCATCGGATTTTATTCACACGGCGAATGGGTAAGAAGAAAAGCGGATCACGCTAATTTCGGATTTGGAATTCAAGAAAATGAATTATTTCTGTTGGAAAGCTTGAAGAGCTTTTTGAATAAACATCCACACTTTGAACTCATTGTTTTTCCTCATCCAAAAGAAAGATCAGACCCAGAATTTCAACAATTCTACTCCACTTTTTTCGAAGGAACAAACACGATTATTGCAACTGCTGAAATGAAGTCGAGTGAGAACTTCTTTAAGGTTAATGTAGGACTTATGGCCTACTCTACTTTGATTTTCGAACGATTGGCCTTGGGTTACAAAACATTTATTGGTGCCAATTTTCAAACTTCATTTCCATTGGAAGAAAGCCCGCTGAAAAACCTGTGTCTTTCCGATTACGAATCTTTCGAAGCAGCACTCTTACTTGCCAATCAGGAAACTGAAAAGGAATTCTTTCAAAGATGTGGACTTGAAAAATATCCGTTGAAGGAATTCCTTGCTGAAAAGGTCGTGGAAATTCAAAAATGATTGATTACTTTGCAACCGATGAAAATCAAGTTTGCAGTAGTCGGATGTGGAAGTATTGGGAAGCGACACGTTGCTGTCTTAGACGCTAATCCGGAAATCGAAATCGTTGCGTTGTGCGACAGCCAAATTGAAACGGCGCGCGCACTTTCCGAATTGTACGGAAACATTCCCGTGTATTCTTCTTTTGATGAGATGCTGCAGAGCATTGAAGCCGATGTGATTAATGTTGTTACACCGCATGCTCTTCATGCCGAGCAAAGCATTGCTGCTTTAAAAGCTGGATTCAATGTTTTGGTGGAAAAACCCATGTCGCTTTCTGTTGAAGAAGCGAATCGTATGAACGATACTGCCGCAGAATGCGGAAAAAAATTATGGGTAGTGAAACAGAACAGATTCAATGTTCCTGTTATCCTTGCCGAGCAAGCCATTCGTGAAGGGTGGTTAGGAAAAATTTTCATGGTGAAATGTGACGTGTTGTGGAATCGTTACCAAGGTTATTACGACGATTCTCCGTGGAGAGGAAAGATTGAAAAAGAAGGAGGTGCGCTTTTTACACAAGCCAGTCACTTCATTGACTTGCTTATTTGGTGGTGTGGAAATGTGGTAAGTGTGAAAGCAAAAGCTGCAACGCAGAATCACAACATTGAAACCGAAGACAGCGGTGTGGCTGTTATGGAATTTGAAAACGGAGCGCTTGGTTCATTGGTTTGGACAACCTGCGTTTATGAAAAAAACTACGAAGGAAGCATCACCATTATTGGTGAAAAAGGAAGTATAAAAATTGGCGGAGCTTACTTGAATAAAATTGAATTTTGGAATGTTGAAGGACATGAATTGGATAGCAACATTGACTTCAACGACAAACCAAATGCCTACGGAAAATACCAAGGCACAAGCAGCAATCACGACAAAGTTATTGCAGGTATTGTGAAGGAAATTCAAACAGGAGTGGGTCAAAATGTAGAAGGAATTGAAGGTGTTCGTAGTGTTGATGCCATTGAAAAAATTTACGCCAACATTCTACAATGAACGAAGTAAAAAAATACACTTCTCAGATACGTGATGTTCAATTTGGAACTGGCGTTACCGTTGTTGAGCCCGTGAACTTATACGAATGTGAAATTGGCAACGATGTGTTCGTAGGACCTTTTGTTGAAATTCAAAAAGATGTGAAAATTGGCGATCGCACGCGAATTCAAAGTCACACCTTCATATGTGAATTGGTCACTATTGGAGCAGATTGTTTCATTGCGCACGGCGTAATGTTTACGAACGATTTATTTAAAGAAGGCGGACCCTCTGGAAACGACAAGTCGAAATGGTCATCAACCGAAATTGGAAATCATGTTTCAATAGGTTCAAATGTGACCCTGTTACCTGTTACAGTTTGTGATAACGTGGTAATTGGCGCTGGGGCCGTAGTTACAAAAAATATTACTGAACCTGGAGTTTACGTTGGTAATCCCGCAAAAAAAATACGCTAATGCATATTCCATTTGTAGATCTTAAAGCACAGTACTTATCCATTCAATCGGAAATGGATCAAGCCATTTCAAATATTATTTCTAACACCTCATTCATTGGTGGTCCTGCCGCTGATGCTTTTGAAAAAAGCTACAGCGAATTCATGGGCATGAAGCATACAATTGCATGTGCCAATGGAACCGACAGCTTGGAAATTCTTCTTGTGGCCATGGGCATTCAGCCAGGCGATGAGGTGATTGTTCCTGCGATAAGTTGGATTAGCACGGCTGAAGCTGTTACCACAGCTGGAGGTGTTCCTGTGTTTGTAGATGTAGATGAAGATTTTCTCATTGACATTTCGAAAATAGAAGAGCGCATTACAAACCGCACCAAAGCAATTATCCCTGTTCACCTCTACGGAAACCCGGTTGATATGAATGCGCTAATGGCGATTGCAAACAAACACGGTCTGCTCGTTCTAGAAGACTGCGCGCAATCGCATGCTGCGACCATACACGGACAAAAGGCAGGAACCTTCGGACACGCTGCAAGTTTTAGTTTTTACCCTGGTAAAAACTTAGGTGCCTACGGCGATGCGGGCGGCATGGTAACCAACAACGACGACATTGCAAAAATCGCCCGCGCAATCGCGAACCACGGACAAGAAGGAAAGCACAAACACACCCGCGAAGGAAGAAACTCGCGCATGGACGGCATTCAAGCTGCTGTGCTGAACACCAAACTTCCGCACCTTGAATCTTGGACCGAAGGAAGAAGAAAAAATGCGCATTTGTATCATTCACTCCTGAATGAAAATGTTCAACGTCCTCACGAACGAGAAAACTTCCGGCACGTATTCCATCTCTACGTTATTCAACACGACGACAGAGACGGGCTCATGGCTAAACTCAAAGAAGCGCAAATAGACACTGCTGTGCACTACCCTGTTCCATTGCCATTGATGCCTTGCTACACCTCACGCTTTCATCATACGGAAGCAGATTATCCCGTAGCCGCGCGCTTGGCAAAACGAATTTTGTCGTTGCCCATGTATGCCGAGTTAAACTCTGAACAAATTGCCTACGTAGCCGAGCATGTAAATGCCAACTACTAAAAAACATATCATTCTCGTTAATTACGACTTCCCTCCAAACAAAGGAATTGGAGGAAGACGATGGGGAAAACTAGCCAAAGAATTCGCAGAACAAAATTGTATTGTGCATGTCGTTAAGGCAGAAGCAATAAGCGATACAGATAAATCGGTTTGGAGCGAAGAGGTAAACAGCAAGAACATTTTCGTTCATTCGTTGCCTCGCGTTTATCCAAATATTCTGCTCACTCAACCCAAGAATTTTCTAGAAAAACTTCAATATCGCAAAGCCTTAAATTCAGTTAAAAAGAATTTCAAAGGAACCCCCTACGACATTAGTTTAGGGTGGGAAAAACACCTTGTTCCCAAGCTGAATGAACTTGTGAAAAAGTTCCCCATCGAATGGATCTTCGCTACCGGTGCCCCCTGGGACATGCTTCGCTCTGTGGCTGAATGGAAAAAAGATCATTCAAGTATAAAATATTGGGCAGACTTTCGCGATCCTTGGCTGAATGCCCGCAATTACGGGATGCCATTTTTAAGTCCTGAAAAAATGAAAGAAGAGATAGTGAAAGCTTCACGTGTCCTTGAGCAAGCCAATGTTCTTTCGTCTCCTGCGATACAAATTCTCGAACATTTTTCTTCGTTGAATTTGATCCCGCCCAACAACAAGAAGTTCTTCCACCTCAAACATTTTCATTCGGAGCCTAAGCTTACCGAACATTCATTCGGTTTTTCTTCAAGCGAAATCAATATTGAATACGGAGGAGAAATATACTTAGATACCGAGCCTTACCTTGAACAACTGTCGAAAGACCTCACGAAATTGCGCGAGTTTGACCCTGCCTTATACGAGAGACTTCACATCAATTTTCATTCGACGAGTTTTGAAAAAATTCAAACCATTTTCAAGTATCATCCCTGCGTTCGTATCTCCGATTCTATTGGTAAAAAAATCGAGGATAGAATTGCGCAAGCACATTGGTGTGTCATTCTACTTGCTGATCACAACAAAGATTTCTTCACCACAAAATACTTCGAATATCAAACCCTCGGAACACCCTATTTGTACATTGGTGCAAGAGGTCAAGTACTTCAAAGTATTGAGTCAGAAAATCGCGGAACGACCTGGGACAATTTCTTTCAAGCTCTTTTGAAAAACGATCCGTTAAATTCAAAAGAATTTAACCAAGTAGCTAACGAGACAAACTCTGTTTCTTTTCGTGTACGAGAAATGTTAGAACACATGAAAACGCTTGAATAATTCATGAAAATACTGTTCTATTCTCCACATCCAACCTTATACTTCGATGCGCCAACGGGCTATGGAAGTCACATGCGCGGAATGGTTAAAGGATTCCGAGAAGAAGGACACACTGTTGAAATTTTAGTACTTGGAAATCAACCGCAATCAATAGATTCAAATACTCAAACAAATTCCTTCAAATCAGTTTTAAAGAAAGTGCTTCCAAAAATCCTTTGGCGCACTCTCAAAGAAATTCAGCAAATTCGATTCGACGAACATGCAACGCGGGAGCTTCGGCTGGCTATTCAAAAATTCAGTCCTGATGTTGTTTACGAGCGTTCTGCCTGGATGAGCAATGGAAGCGTCGATGTGCTGAAGCAATTCAAGCTCAAACATGTCGTGGAAATTAATGCACCATTCGAAGAAGAAGTGAAAGAATTTGAAAAGACCTCTTCACTCATTTCATTCATTGGAAAAAAGAAATTGAAGAACTTGTTACAATCTGCCACTCTTGCAGCACCCATCACGAGTTCACTTCAAAAATACATTGTTGAAAATTACGCTATCGAACAAGATAGATGTCTGGTAGTTCCTAATGCAATTGACAAAGACGAAATTCAAATAAATGATTCTCGAGTTGAGGAAATTCGAAAAGCGTTGGACTTAACAAATAAAACAGTCATTGGATTTGTTGGATCCATATTTCCCTACCACGGCGTTGATCGGTTGATTCAATCGGTTTCAAATTTGAATAATTCGAGTGTCGCTTTGCTCATTGTTGGAGATGGTTACCTCATACCTGAACTGAAAGAGCAAGCAAGGTTACTTGGCCTATCATCGCGCATTCATTTTACGGGATCGATTCCAAAACAAGAGGTTTATAACTACGTAACTGCAATGGATATCGTCACACTTCCGAATACCGAATGGTATTGTTCACCGGTGAAATTATTTGAATACGGGGCGCTTGGAAAGGTGGTTTTAGCCGTAAACGAAACTGGAGTTAGTGATGTCATGACAGATGCAGATGGAGTTCTATTTGAAAACAATGAACATGATTTTCAAGAAGCTCTGAACCTAACTCTTTCCAATTTAAATGACCTGAAAGAAAAGGCGAATGCCTTTCAACAAAAAATACTTTCGAACCACACGTGGAACGCCAATGCAAGACAAATTCTAAATCAACTAAAAGCACTGAAATGAAAATTTGTCTGCTCACCGATGGCATTGCACCCTACGTCACTGGCGGTATGCAGCGACACAGTTTCAATTTGTGCAATGAATTATTGAAGCAAGGACATGAAGTAACTTTGGTGCATTGTGTCTACGAGAAAAGCGCGCTTCCAAAAAAAGAAGAAGTGAAATTGCTCTTCAATCGTTCTGAACTTCTAACCGTTTACTCGTTGCGCTTTCCTGCTTCTAGTGGAATGCCTGGGCATTACATCAAAGAATCGTATCAGTATTCTTTCGCCATTACTTCTTTGCTGAAAGAACAACTTCCTTTGTTCCATTTGATTTACGTGAAAGGATTTAGCGGATGGGATTTGTTGCAACAAAAGAAAAAACGAAAAATAAAGACAGGTCCAATCTTAGTTAATTTCCATGGATTGGAAATGTTCCAAGAACCTGCATCTTTTGGCGAAAGAATGAAATCATACTTATTGAAATCGCCAGTAAAATGGAATTTGAATCAAGCCGACTATTGCATTTCATACGGAGGTAAAATCACTTCTCTTCTCAACGGAATTGGCATTCCTTCTTCAAAGATTTTGGTTCTTCCAGGAGCTGTAAGTAATGATACACTACTTGAAAAAAGAGCTCTTCCAATTAACCATAAATTTCTCTTTGTTGGACGATACGAGCGAAGAAAGGGAATTGAAGAATTAATGCAAGTGGTTTCTTCCATGCCTCAGATGGAAATTTCATTCGTTGGCTCTATTCCTCCTTCAAAAAAAATAAAACGAGGCAATATTCGCTATTACGGGGATATTAAAGATGTAAATGAGCTGAACAAAATATACGACGAGCACACCTTTATAATTTCTCCTTCACATTCAGAAGGAATGCCCAATGTTTTGTTAGAAGGAATGAGTCGCGGACTTATTCCAATAGCAACAAACGTAGGTGCTGTGGAAGAGTTGGTCGATAATTCGAATGGATTTCTAATTGAACCGAAAAGCATTTCTTCGATTCAATCAGCCATTGACCAAGCACTATCGCTGAATAGTCAAAAGCTTCTTGAAAAATCAACAAGCGCGATTACTAAAATTCAATCTGGCTTTACGTGGTCTGAAATAATCTTCAAAACCGTAGAAAATTTTCAACGCGTGATTGAAAAGTCTTAATTTCACCTCAAAGAATTTTTCTAGTGAAGAAGGAGCATTTCAAAGGACTTGATAGTTTGCGTTTTTTCGCTGCCTTGGCGGTCTTCTTCACGCATGTGGAATTAATTAAAAAATTCACAGGATTTGGAAGTCATTGGATTGACCCCGAAGAAAGAATTACCAAGTTTACGGTTTTTCAATCCGTGATGTCAAAAGAGATTGACCCTCTTTCGCCTCTCATTGCATACAGCAGTGCCCTAGGAGTCGTTTTCTTTTTTGTGCTAAGCGGCTTTTTAATTACCTATTTGCTTTTAAAAGAGAAAGAAGCGAGTAATACCGTTCAAATTGGGAAATTCTATTTACGTCGAGCATTGCGCATTTGGCCGTTGTACTATCTGATCTTCATTCTTGGATTTTTTGTACTTCCCTATTTCAATGTATTTTCCGTTCCCGGACAAGATGTTTTCTTTCATCAGAATTTTTGGGGAAATCTTTTACTTTATGCCTTTTTCATGCCCAACTTGGCCTTTTCTATATATACCACAGCTGTACCAAACATTGGTCAGTCTTGGTCAATTGGTGTAGAAGAACAATTTTATTTGTTGTGGCCTTTGCTTATTCGCAAAAGTAAAAACGTGCTCAAATCCATTCTCTGGATTGCAGGATCCATTATTGCCTTAAAAGGAATTTTACTCTTATCCTTTCCTTTTATTAAACTTGAGGCTCTTGTTGTGCTTAAGAAATTCTTGGCAATGTCTAAGCTCGAATGCATGGCTCTCGGCGGGTTGGGTGCTTATTTGCTTTTTAACAAAAAAGAAGAATTACTTGAGATTATCTACAAACCGATTTCCCAACTAATTGCTATTGCTGTTATTCCATTGCTCATCTACTTCATACCTACAGCTTTCGAAGACATTCTGCACTTGTTGTTTTCCCTTTCATTCTTGGTGATTATTTTAAATGTGGCCGGAAATGAAAAATCGATTTTCAAATTTGAAAATCGCATACTTCAATATCTTGGGCGCATCTCATACGGATTCTATATGTTTCATGTTATGTGCATTGTTTTCACGATTCATATCCTCGATAAATATATTGGACTCAACAAGGACATTACCACTCCGCAGCATCTGCTTTTGTACGGCATTTCATTCTTGCTCACGGTGGCCGTATCTTCGTTAAGTTATCATATTTTTGAAATGGCATTTATCCGCCTCAAAGACAAGTACGCTCAACCTAAGCCAACAACCGAAATAATTCAAGAAGATGTTTAGATGGTTTACAGTTATATCCATTTTTATTTCCATCTTCATTTCGTCGTATGTTTTTTTCAAAGAGCCTTTTGAAGCATATGTAAGTTACCTCGCCTTCGTTATTTTCTTTCCCATATTCTTTACGAAATTCGGACTTCCGCGGTGGCCCGTATTATTATTTTTTCCATTACTTATCTCAGGTATTGTCTACGTTGCGATTGGACAAAACACCTCCACCATGTTCATCAAAATTTTTGTTGGATTCTTCGCTTCAGTTCTTTTCTACCACTATGTGATTCAGGTATTCGATTTCAAGTTGAAAGAACTTTTCAAATACTACATGGTTGGTTCTCTCATTGTGTCGATCATTGGATTATTTCAGCTCGTCTCATTCTTCGCCGGATTTACTCCTGGTTACAATTACAACTGGTTGTTTAACAAATGGAGCCTAACAACTGGCGGTATTGGCTTGCGTTTGAATTCCGTTTTTTCTGAGCCGTCTTATTTCGCTGCTGTTATTTCACCGGCCTTCTTTGTGGCGCTTTACAACACCATTGCGCGAAAGACCCTTTTTATTAAAAGATGGCATGGGTTCGTAATTATAGTGGCATATTTACTAACCTATTCAAGTCTGGGGATTATTGGAATATTCGTTGCAATTGTGCTATTCCTGCTCAACCTGGGCGTAGTGAAATACTCCATCATATTTGTGCCGCTATTTATTTTCTCGTTCGACTATGCCTACAAAAATGTACCTGAATTCACAGATCGGTGGGATGGAACATTTACCATGTTTGAAACTAAAAATTACAAGAGTTACGACATTCATGGTTCTAGTTTCGTTTTATACAACAATTATCACATCGCTTAT
>JBIKRF010000137.1:0-4544 GCA_044349305.1 Flavobacteriales bacterium | reverse complement strand
AGGGTTGTGATTCAATTTAAAAAACAGGGGCTCACCTGATTTAGAAGTTTTAAATGCCACACAACCGAAATACAATTGTGTGCCGTCTTCCTTTGGATAATTCCAAGTAAACACGCGAAGCCTTCCATCGGAAGACACGGGCTTGAACATGCGTAAAGCTTCAAATGGATAGAGGAAAAAATCTTCCAAAGATGAAATCGATTCCAATTCCGCAATCATCTTTTTCGACTGCTCTTCAGCATTGCTTTCATTGCCATTCGATAGCGAAGTGTAACACTCTAAAATGCGCTGCTCGGCTTCATTCGAAGATTGCGCCCTTCCCCCAAACGAAAAAAGGATGGAAACGAATAGAAGAAGTGTGGCTTTGTAAAGTGTCATAATTCAATAACGCAAAGAAACAGATTTTTGTTTTGTCTTTATTTTTTCTTGTTGAAAATCCATGCGAATTCAATCCCAACATAATAAGCTTGCGTCAGTGGCGACTGCGGGAATTTCAAATACACTTCGTTGTTGTTTAAAATTTTTGCGGCATAGCGATAGCGTTGCGTGTAATAGCCAGTGAACGAAGCGCGAGGAGTAACAACCAAGTGTTTTCCGAACACCAATGCGCGATAGCCAATGCCGGCTTGAAAATAGGGGGCAATGCTCTGAATGTTTTTGTTAGAGGTAACAGCGCTATCTGTGAACTGAACAGACATGCGGCTTGCGTTCACCCCGCCTTCGATAAAAAGAAAAATGCGAGTACCCAAGGGTCCTGAGGCAACTGGACTAAACCATGCCTTTGGTCCTGTAATGAATTGCAATCCAATTTGTACTTCTTGAAGATTTAATCGAAGAGTATCTTCAGCATATAATTTCGATGTGCGAGTTCTGTATGTGGCGTGAGGAGCAAGATACAGCGAGCGCTTTTTGCTTAGAGGTATGCTGTATCCGATAGATCCACTGTACCCGCGAACAGGATGGTCGAGTGAAATTAAATTGTAAGCATGACGAGCGTTGAACGAATCAACTGCGGCTGAAATGTCTGGTGAATCTTGATAAAAAGCCCCTCCTTCAAAAAGCAATTGTGCTTTCAGTTGGAAGGAAATAAAAAGGAGTAAAGTGAAGAAAAGACCTTTCATACTTGGTTGTTCAGTGCGTCTAATTTAGATCCAAAGGTATAGCCTAATGTGGTAGCGCGAAACTTTGCTGCTTCGGCTTTTTCCCCTTCGAACAATTCATTTACAGTGGCATGAAAAAGAGAAACCCATTCGTTGAAGTCCGAAGAATTCGCATGCAAATTGGCATGTTTGTCGAAGACGTTCGTGGTATAGCCTGGTTCATCGAGCAAAACGAATGACCAAAAGTGAACCATCTTCGGTTTGTGTGTTTCGAAATTCAAGTGCGCAAAGAAGTGTGCGAGTTTTTCGTCGCTTAAAACACGGTCGTAAAACACATCTACGAGTTGCACAATGTCTTCTTTGGTTTGAATGTCTTTCTTCATAATAGCTCAAATGTAAAAAGGGCTTCCCGAAGGAAGCCCTTTTCTGTGATAAATCAGATGATTTAGTTTTTCATCAACTGCAATTGAATGCTCGTTTCTTCCTTGTTGATTTGAAGTATGTACATTCCATTCGACCAATTTTCAGATGGAAGGGTGAAGGTGTTTTTTCCAATTTGAATTCCTCTGTTTTCTGTATGAATTGTTTTTCCAGTAATATCCGTAACACGAACTTGAATGGCTTCGTTCACAGTGCTAGCGAATGATACAGTGAAATTGTTTTGAGAAGGGTTAGGGAAAATCTTAAATCCATTGACCTCACTAATTTCATTCACAAAAACACCGTTGTTGAATGTACCCGGAGTTAAGGGTTGAAGTTGAATGTTCGAACTAGTTAGTGCAGGGCCTCCGTCTGGGAAGCGCGATTGAGTAAGGTCTATTCCGCCCAGTGGCTGAGCTGTTTCATTGAAGTCTTCGTAAGGTGGAGAGAATAAATCAAGTCCAAGATTCATTATGAGGTTTTCTGCCGGAACATCATCTGTTTGATAGATCATGGCGTCAATTAAATTGTTGGGTCCAACAATTGAATTTATTGGGTAGTCGGAAGCATCTGCCGCGAAAATAGCTATTCCATCCGGACCGTTTTGTATATGCGCATCAGGGAAAATGTAATCGACATTTGTTGTTGCCGCATTTCCCAGAACAAAGAATCCGTTTTCGTCTGTTGTATAACCGTCTAAGTCTATAGCATCGTAAATCGTGCCTGTTGTTCCGCCCAAGAACACAACGACAAGTCCATTCAACGAAGCATTGGCAGGTCCATAGAGTTCAATAAATTCTTCAGAGTCAGGTCCTCCTGGATTGTCGGCATTCAATTCATTAATGACCATGCTCGCCAATGCTCCGCAATCTGTAATCGAAACTGAAATGAAAAAAGTGCTGATATTGATGCAGTCAGAAGAGCTTATGTTTAAAATGGACTGTCCAACGGCTATTGTATTCACATCGAGCACACCCGAGTACCCAATGGAATAAATTTGAAATTCACCAACGGCATTCCCAAAGGTGTATGTGTTTGAGGTTATTTCGGAAACGATAATTCCATTTGAATCGGTGAGTATGAATGTGCCTGTTCCAAGTCCTGGAAAAGCGTCGAGTGTAATGGTGTTCGTTCCCCCTAAACAAAAACCAATAGCTGTACTTCCGTCGACCAATTGTGGATTACCGGCAGAACAATCAGATGAGTTCCATGTTCCTGGAGTGGGTAATTGCATCACGTAAGTCGTATTGTCGAATGGAGTTCCTCCGTCGGGAACACGCGACAATGATTCATCTTCCGTTGGAGGAGTTTCATCGAGCACGACATAATTGGGATCTAGTCCCAGAATAGAAACTAGCGCAGGCACCAGAACATCACCAGTTGTGTAGACAACAGCATCCTCAAGATTAGTGCCTACAATTGCATCTCCTTCAAAAATTAAATTGGGTTGAAAGTACAAGGCTACTGCATCTGTTCCATTTCCCATGGAGCTCAATCCGAAAACCAAGTCGACATTGTCTACTGTTGAATTACCTGCCACGAAAAACCCATTTTCGTCAAGGGAATATCCGTTGAGATACATGACCGTATCATAAGTCATGGTAGTTCCATCACAAAACGCTAAGGCATATCCGTTCAAGGAAGCATTCGGAGGACCTATGAGTTCAACAAATTCAGAGACGTCGTTACCAGGGTTGTCGGCATTGATTTCATTGAATAATATAGCACTGAGTTGCGCGGGTGGTGAATTGAAAGTTCCTGGTGAAAGAGTTCTATTCTGATAGGTAGAATTCGTAAGAGCTGTTCCACCATCGGGAATTCTAGATTGCGATAGATCGCCACCAGTAGTTCCGTTCGATTCATTGAATGCTACAAAGGAAGTAGCAGTAAACCCTAAAGCAATGTTGAGTGCATTAATATTAGCGTCAGCCGTTTCATAGATTGCAACGTCCACAAGATTAGTGGGAACAATATTGTTTCCAACATTGTATAAATTGCTTTGCCCGTTGTACAAAGCAATTGCATCGTAACCGTTTTGAATGGTGTTTATCGGGAAGGTCATGTCAACATTTGACATCCCTATCGAGCCAATAACAAAGAAACCATTCGCATCAAGCGATTGGTTGTTGAGATTTATTGAATAGTAATAGGTCTGATCGGTGCCTTCACAAAATGCCAGGGTATACCCGTTTAGACTTGCATTTGCAGGGCCGAACAATTCTACAAACTCATTCGTTTCTGTTGAAGTGGGAGAGTCCGCGTTGATTTCATTAATTACAATCGATTGCGAAATTGAAATGTGACTTGCAAAAACGGCGAATAGAATAAAAGTTAGTGTGATGCTGAATTTACTCTTGTGCATTTAATTTATTTTTTTTATTTCATACTCAACTTCCGCGTGTAACAAAGTAAAGCTCCGTAATACGGTTCACGGAAATTCCAATTTCCAGTAAGAATGAATGAAAGTCCGCCTTTCTTTGAAAGGTAACCCATTTCAATTTGAGCAGGAACACCAATGGTTGCTCCGGTTTTGTAAACAAACTGATTAATTACTTGCAAGGCGCTGTCGCCATACATTCTAAGTGTTAAGCCCATTCCAGCGCTTGCTGCAACGAACAAGTTGTTTCTTCCCCATACTTGTCCCCACAAAATTCCTACTTCGAAAGATCTGTTTTTTCTGAAAAATATACTGTCGTCATTTCCTTCAATAAGTTCTTGGGAATATGCCGCTCTGAGCGTGGTCGAAACCGTTTCTTCGTATTTCGATTTGGAAGCGAATAGCTGATAGGATAAATGATCTGAGTTGTTTGCACCAACACCGTAACTCGTCCAGCTTGTATTTAGCATCGGATTGGTCGTGTATTGCGCCTTGGCAACGAATGAAATACATGCCAAAAACAGAAGCGGGGCGAAGCGTCTCAATTTCATACCCGAAAGATAAGTGAAAAGTAACGCTCTCACCAAGGGACGTTTTATCTTCGCAACATGAAAAAATGGATTTCTTTCTTTATTGGCGTTGCACTT
>JBIKRF010000183.1:0-4562 GCA_044349305.1 Flavobacteriales bacterium | reverse complement strand
CTGTTCTACTCGCTGCTATGTCGATTGCTCCTGTGGACTGCAACAAAATCGGCGATCCGCTAGAGGTACAGGTCATGTTTTGATCCATATTAATTGAACCACCATATAGGTTAACTGGCCCAGCAAAAGAAGTTACAGCATTGAAAGTGATTGTTCCTGTATTTGTAGCACTACCAACCGTTAGTGTATTGTTTCCCGTGGCAGTAATCGCCTCACTTACCGTAACTGCAAAATTATTTGTGTTCCCTACTACCGTTAAATTTCCGTTTGCTAGCGCAGCTACAATGACCGAAGCCCTAATATTTGCTGCTCCTGTTACAGTCAAAGTATTTCCGCTTATACTCCAATTGGTGCCAGAAGAAAGTCCACTTTCACCACCCGAAGAAATAGTAAGGGTTTGAGAATGTAAAGAATAAATCCCTAAGAAAAATAATAAAAAAAGGTAATAGCGAAGTAATTTTTTCATGTCTATGTAATTTTGACACAAAAAAAATACTTTTATTAAAAAAACCACTTAAAAACCACCTCACGAAATATACATGGTTATAAAAAATATACCTCACAAAAACCTACTAAAAGCACATTATGTGATGGACAATAAATTACAAACTCATGATGAACTGCTGCAAATTAGCTTCGGTATTTAATTGTAACTTCTTGCGAATGATACTTCTACTGTTTTCAATTGTTCGAACCGTTCTGTTGGTTAAATAGGCAATTTCTTTAGAGGTATAATTCAATCGTAACATGGCGCAAAGAATCAATTCATTAGGAGTTAAATCAGTGGTAATAAGTTTAAGTTTTTCATAAAACACTTCATAAACCCCAATAAAACGATTCTCAAAATCCACTAAAAACGCATCAGGTTCTGAGGCAGTCAGCTTAGTATTTAACCTTTTGAATTTAGTGTTGTATTCTGAGGGAAGTTCCTTTAATACCGAGTCTAAATCTTCTTTAATTGATGATTTTGACTGCTGTATTGAAATGTCTTTTAGCGACTTTATAAGCAATTCTTTTGATTTTATCTCTAATTCAAAGGCCGTTTTTTGATGCTTTAATTTCAATTGTTCTTGCCGAAGTAGGTGTTTCTTTTTTACCATAAAATAAACCATCACTACACCAAGTACGATTAAAATAATAACAATCCCAAATAAATAATAGGTTTGTTTTTGTTGAAGGACAAGCTGAATTTGTTGGGCATTCAATTGAATTCTTCGCTCACGTTCTCGAGATAATTCCCACTCTGATATTACAGTTCTGGGTAAATCGCCAGTAAAAGTTTCTTTATTTTTTATGTAGGCTCTATAATACGTATTAGCAAGATTTGTATTCCCCAAAGCATCATAAATACGATAGGACAGTTCGTAATATCCTTTATTAATCTCTACCATATCAAAACGCTTTATCTCATTTTCAATCAACTTAAGCGTACTCGCTGCTTCATTGTATTTTTTCTGATCATAATATACTTCGGCTCTGTTGATTTTATTAATCATAACACCAAAATTAATTCCCATTTCATTACATAGAGAATCGGATAATTGAATATAATGAAGTGCTTCTGAGTAATTTCCCTCTCTTCGTTTTAAATTGCCATAATTAGCATAACTCTGCGCAAGCAAACCAGGCATTTTTTTTTCCTTTGTAATACGTATAATGGTTTGATACGTTTTTTCCGCCTCTTTGTAAGATTTCGTTTTGGTTTGAATAATTCCTAACGAATTATATAAATAGATAGGATATTTATCGAAACTTGTAATCACTAATGAAGAATCAATATACGTTTTAGCTTTATCCAAATAATCCATATCCAAGTACATAGAAGCTAAATTATGATACAACGTAACTAATTTTAGTTTTTCTGATGATTCCGTCAAATCAATTGCTTTGTGATAGTGTATCGCTGCTTGGAAAAAATTCCCTTGAAGATTTTCTAAATTGGCTTTATTCGCGTGATAAACCAATCGTAAGGACTTGGTGTTATCTATTTTAACGTAATTATTTAGCAAATCCACATATTTTTTTAAACTGTCTTTTTCTCTTAGATCATTAAAATATTTAGCCAAATTAACAATAGCATAAACTTGGGGCTTTTTATATACTTTTCCTTCAGGAGTATTCAACGTAAAACGCGCAAGTTTTTCAGCTACTTGCATATACTCTTTATGAAAAGCAGCTACGTTTAATTCTTGTAAAAGTGTTTCTGTTAAGCCAACCGTGTTGTGTTTTTTATCTTCAATTCTTGCTGATAACCAGGCCTCAACAACTATTGTATTTTTGTAGGGCCTCTCAATAACATGCAATAAAAAGCTCCATTGTACGCTCGGTTTTATTTGAAGGTATTCAGCTTGAATTTCTTTTGTAATGAAATCCCGCTCTTTTAAATCGGTAGGAACTTCAGACTTCTGCTTATTGCAACTAACGAATAGGAATGATGAAAAAGCAGAGAAGATTAAAAAACAATAAAGAATGTGCTTTGGTTTCATGTTTTTCATAGAATTAAAACGGTAAGCTTCTTGGGATGTTGACTACACGCAGAAAATAATAGAAACACAAAGATAAAACTCCATAAAAAAGATGTTCGATAATAGCGTGTCATACGAAGGGGCCTAAAATGAATCCCAAAAGTAAGTCATTTGGCATCAATCGACAAACGTAAAACGTTGAGCGTAGTTCGATTCTCGGAACGAGCTTCGCTTCTAAAGTTATGATCAGCTCTCCTTCGCCGCGGCGAACTCTTTCTCCGCTCTTCGTTCTCGCTCTCCGCTTTCATCTGCCGTAGCCCAGCGAAGGAGGATCGCTCTCGTATATTCCAGTGATCAGTACTCAGTGAACAGTGTCGCTCTCGTATATTCCAGTGAACAGTTTTCAGTGAACAGTGCCGCTCTCCGCTCTCTTTCTCGCTCTGTTCAATCCTACTTTAAAAACTTCAAGGGATTAAATGTCAAACTATTCCCAGTTGGATTCGCTGGAACCGGATCTTGCGAAGTTGAGAAATACGTAAACTCCGTATCAATTTGGATTTTCTCTACGTTTGGAACTTGGTATCCTTTACGTTTCCCCGCTTCCGTGTTTTTTTCTTGGGTATGCATGTTCTATTATTTAATGTTTTTATTCGTTATCATCCGACGTAGCTTTTTCGCCGCGGCGAAGAAGGTGGATCGTTCTCCTATTTTCCAATGAACAGTGCTCAATGCTCAGTGAACAGTGCCGTTCTCGTATTTTCCAGTGAACAGTGCTCAGTGAACAGTGCCGTTTTCCGTTCTCCGCTGTCTTTCTCTTTCTCCGTTCTGTTTCCCGCTCTCCGCTCTGTTTCTGTTACTCTATTACTATTTTCTTCTTCACCATCAACTTCCCAGCTGACACCTCTACGAAGTACATCCCCGCTTGTTCGTTCAGCTGAATCGTTGTTTCTTGGTCATTGAAGTCCGTTTGTTCCACGAGACGTCCACTTGCATCGAAAATGCGGATGCTTCCTTCTGGCTTGAATCCTTCGTCTAAGCGGACAATCACCGTTCCTTGGTTGTTGCTGACGATTTGAATGTTGTCTGACATCAGTTCATCTGAGCCTAAGCTTTCCAATTCTTGTGGTCCACCTACCAATACCGGTGCCGATGCTAATTGGAAATGAACAACAAAGCGTGTTGCGTTGGTTCCAGCGTTTCCGAAGAACGAATACGTTGGATTAATCGTTAAGTCTTGGATCACTCCTTCTTGTTTATCCTCGAGTAGAATGAGTCCATCTTCGATGTTAAATTCTTCCGCTTGGAAGGTATAGCTTTTGCTCGTTGGCATTACTAATGTTAAAGGAACAGATGTTTTCGCTTTCACGTTTTTCATTCCGTTGATGACTAATTTCGTTGCATTCACCGTGGAATAGAACTGTGCAAATCCACTTGCGGACATTTTCTCAGAATCGAAATTATCCAAGCTCATCGTAGCATCCGGGGACATCAATAAAATCACTTGGTCTTTATTCTCTCCATCCAACATGTTGAAGCGCAAGTAAGCTGGGAAATCGATTGCGGAACTGCGTAAACCTGATCCACTTGACTGATGACTACGCATCGTGTTATTCATGGTCAAGGAACCTGTTTGTCCATCCGTTTCAACCTTCACCCAGAATCCTTGCATTGGCGCAATGTATTGGGTCATGGCTGGACCTGAAATACTCGTTCCTTGTCCGTTGTATGAATTGTAGGTTTCCAATACATCAATTGAACTATTTGAAGCAGTTCGCACGTACATCGTTGTTCCAATGTTTGTTTTTGTAACGGAATGCCAATCTAGGTAACTCGGATACGGATTACTCACCAAATGACAACCTCTAAACTGTTGTGTGGTACCTGTTCGCGTTAAATCAGGAACCGTCACTGTTCCATTGGACAAACCTGTACCGGAAAAATTAAGGGTATCGTTCTGTCCGCTGCGCAACACGTATGACCTTCCTTGCGTGAGGGGTTGTCCGCTTGAAACAGTAGCGTAGCCAATAGTGTTGCCACCACTCCCTTCATTCCATTGCCATAATTTGTTATTATTAGTAAGCAATGCGTTACTTAATC
>JBIKRF010000194.1:0-4695 GCA_044349305.1 Flavobacteriales bacterium | reverse complement strand
CGCCGTCCAAATGGAACGGCGGGGTTTTTTAATTCCGGAATATTTTCCCCTGTGCGGCATGAGAATGCGAAACGCGCCGAGCGGAACCCGTCATCCGGTATCCAACGCCAATTTCAAGCCACGCATATGATAAAAATGCCACAGCCGACCAATAAAGTGGCCGGTTTAGCTGAGCAGTTTCCGGCGGCTGTCGTCAGGGCAGGTCACTTGCACGACCAATTTAGATGCGAGCAACTGCTTCAAAATCTCGTTGAACCAGCGTGACGACATGCCGGACTTATTCATATAATATTTTACCGGTTGCCCGGGTTCTTGCTTAATGAGGAGCAGCACATCCCCCTCTTTACGCATAAATTGCACGCCGTTTTCCTGTTGGAAAGTGGCTAAATACCTCAAACAATGCAGATAATTGTTAATATGCGCGTTGTACATTTCATCATGCGAAGACATTGAAAAATCCCGATTAAAACATGCGTTGAAGCGCTTTCGCTATAGCCGAACCTTATGTAACATGATCATTGCCGCAACTGCCCCTCACTTTCGGGCATCAGAAAACCCGCTTTAGAGCCTAAATTTTCTCCATCATATAGGTAAAGAAAACTTATCATATTTTTTATACCTGCATTTTTCTGCGCTCGAATTTGGTTTTTTAACCATCCCAGAAAAGCTAACTCTGCAGGCGGTTCGGGGGCAGCTCTCTTTTGCAGTTGGCAATACACGAGCTCTAGGGTCAGCAGTTGAGGGCCCTCGACACATTGACAGCTATCTAGATGGCGTAATTGAGGAATTGTAAAATGTTGAACAAAAAAATTGTTCTTTTAACTGGCGTTGCTGCAGTAGCAACAACCGCCTTTGTTGATAACGCTCAGGCACAAGTTTCTTCAACGGGCGGTGAAACACAATACACCACCACACGGGTAAGCACACAGGCTTCGACGAACGTATCGGCCGTAACGGCAGCATCGACTGCAGCGTCAACTGCGGCGTCGGTTCTTGCACGCAACTCGGCAGCAAACACTGCCTTGCTTGCGACATTGTCGACTGCAGAAGCAACTGCCTTGGCAAACCAATCGGTACTGTCAACTGCTGTTTCGACAGCGAACAGCGCCGTTACCGCGACATCGAGCCTTTTGGTCGTAGCATCGACAACGCAATCGACTGCTTTGATCGCTTCGAACTCCGCTACCGCGCTCACTTCGGGCCTGGTCAGCACTGCCACATCGGCTACCAACCTCGTAACAGCGGCTCAGTCAACATTGACTTCAGCTCTTGCAACGAACTCTGGCGTTTCGGCAGCGCAATCGGCCTTGACGGTAGCGCAATCGACTTTGACATCTGCAACTTCGGCGGTGACATCGAACGCAACCGTAGTGTCGACAACGGCCGCTGCTCTTACAACAGCGAACAATAACATTGCACTGCGCAACTCGAACTACACAACTGCTTTGACCACTGCGTCGACAGCCACTTCAACTGCAACTTCCGCGTCTGCATCACTTTTGGTATCGGTGAATGCCAACACAGCCGCGCAAAGCGCTTTAGCTTCGGTTCTGACAGTGACTGGCGTTGCTTCGACGGTTAACGCAGTGAATGACCTTGTTGCTGTTCAATCGACCGTAACTGCAAACGCTTCGACAGCTACATCGGCAACGACTGTAGCAGCAGCAGCAGTTACAACCGAAGCAAACTTCACCGCAACTCGCGCAATCTTGGCGACTGCGGCTGCAAGCACAAATGCTAACATCGCTGCTGCAGCAGGAACGCTGACATCAGCAACTGACAACGGCCAGAACTTCGACACCGAAGTACTCGGCGCGTTGGTTGGGCACAACACGCGCATCACCACGCTCGAATCGACCGTTGTTGCCGGTGGTGCAGCTGCAACAGCAGCAGTAGCAGCAGAAGCTGCCCTGCGTATTGCTGGCGATGCTGCAACGCTGACCAGCGCGAATTCGTTCACAACGGCTGCAGTAGCAGTTGAAACAACGGCCCGTACCGCTGCGGTTTCAACACTTACTACACGTATCGCTGCAGAAGAAACTGCACGTGCAGCAGCAGATACAGCGCTTAGCACTCGTATCACCAACTTGGACACTCGCGTAACCAACTTGGACGCCGAACTGCGTGACAAGATTGCAAGCTCAGCAGCAACTGCAATCGCCATGGGCGGAAGCACGATCTTGCCAGATACGAACTTCACACTCTCCGGCAATGTCGGCATGTATGAAGGCGCATCGGCAGTAGCTCTTAACGCTGCAGGCCGCGTAAGCGAGAAGGTCTATGTCACGGCTGCCGTTGGTGGTGGTCTGAACAAGGGCGGAAAGCTTGGCGGACGCGTTGGAGTAGTCTTTGGTTTCTAATTAAGACGCCAAACTAATCAAAAAAAGGCCGGCAATTTTTATAGATTGCCGGCCTTTTTTATTTACACTTTGATGAATTATGTCGCTACAATCGCGGGCTATGAAAGCTCAAAACACTTACATTCGCCAGCCATCGCTCAAGCAAATGCTGTTCGTCGGTTACGCAACATGCATAGGCTTAGTCGCTTTCGCACAATCCACGAGTGGATATGCCGCACAGAGTGCGCCTGCAAAAACCAATGCTCCACAAATCGTAAAGCCAGCTGTTCCGGCTAAACCGGCTGTAGTTGTGCCCGACTTACCACGCGCGGACTTCATCGTGCTGATGGACGCCGATTTCAAAAAACGCGACTTAGATCAAAATGGCAAGGCGACCCGCGCCGAAGTGGAAGAGTTCACAAAGCGTGCAGCCGCCGCGGTTGCCCAGGAACAGAACCGGGAGCTATTCCAACGCCTTGATATCGACAAAAACGGGGTCATTACGCCTGCCGAATTTGCGGGCTTGATCCCAGCGCCCAAATTTATCGATGTGTCGGCCGAAATGGCCCGCTTTGATAGCAACCGCGATCAAATTATTACGCTTGTCGAATATCGCACAGCAACGCTGGCGAATTTCGATCGGCTGGATGTGGACAAGGATGGCATTTTATCCGCGGCCGAAACATCAAGGTTAACCACCCCAACATCAAACGGAACAACAAAATCGGATCAAACGCGCTAACCGCTTATTACTAAAGCGCGCGCACGGGCCCGAGCCTGTTATTGTCATAAAGTGAAGTCGGAAAATTAAGATATGCGTATTGGCATTTCAATCATAACCGTTCCAGATCATAATATTTGGAACAACGGAATTGGGCAAAATGTGTATCATTTGGCCAGTACCTTGGCCCAGATACCATTTGTAGAGCGCGTATTTTTGATAAATGCGGGCAATCAAGATTATCATCCGCATGGTGCGGGCGACATAGCCAATGAATATCCCCTCCTCTCCTTAGCCGAAGCAAAAGAATGTATCGATGTCGCTATCGAACTTTCGGGTGCGTTGGAGGTGCCATGGCTTAAGAGGCTGCGTGCAGCCGGTGGCAAGGTCGTGTATCACAATTGCGGTCAACCGCATGCATCATTGGTAGAACCTACCATATTTGATAAGCCGTCATTCTTTGGTGAAGCGGACAGATGTGATGCCGTCTGGCAACTTCCCAAAGATGCAATCTTCAATAACATGATGTCGGTCATTCATAGATGCCCTGTGGTGACAGTGCCCTATCTTTGGGACCCCATCTTCATTGATCAGTCAATTAGAGATCTGCAAAGCGTTGAATTAACGTTTGGCTACAAAAAAGATTCCCTCTCAAAGGGCGCCACGGTCAGCATATTTGAACCCAATATTTCCGCGATTAAGATGGGCGTTATTCCATTCATGATCTGCGAAAACACCTATTCCAACAGCCCTGACCTCATTCAGCATGTCAATTTTCTGAATGGGATAGCGATGGCGTCACATCAGACATTTTTTCATCTCGTCAATACATCGAAATTATATCAGAACCAAAAGATGACCATCACGCAACGTGAGGTGTTTTCGCACACCATGTCAAAGGGTTCGAATCTCGTTGTTGCACATCAACTGGAATGTACGGACAATTATGCATATCTGGACGCCCTGTACGGACATTATCCGCTGGTACATAACTCCCCCACCTTCTCTGAAGTGGGCTATTATTATCACGGATGTGACATAGACAGTGGATCTGCGGCGCTTGCCGAAGCCATTCAGACGCATGACGCTAATCTTGAAAGTTACGCTGCCAAAAGCGACAAGTTTATTAGCAAATTTAGTCCAAAAAATAGAAAAAATATTGACGATTATGCCAGGGCGCTACTGTCGTTAATATGATTTCTGCTGTGGTCGGGATATTCTGAAAATGAACATTGGAAAAAAAGATGCCTTAAAAGTTGGCATCACGATTCATGCCAGAGATGAGCATCAATCGGTTTGGGAAAATAGCGTCCATCAAACAGCCATATTTCTGTCCATGGCGCTGCGGAATATTCCGTTTGTAAAGAAGGTCGTGTTTGTGAACTGCGGAGATTTCAAGTCTCCGAAATCAACTATTTTGAAGTTTGCTAAGGCAGAGATAATTGATCTCAACAAAGCGCATGAGACCCTAGACTTGATCATTGAAGTGGGCGCCCAGCTGCCCGTCGACTGGATCGAAACCTTTGGCGCCCGCGGCGGTAAGGTCGTAGCCAACAGACTTACAAACGATCTTGTTATCGATTTTGAAAGAATGGCGTTCGCGCTTCCACCATCATTGACGTTTTTAGGCGCTAA
>JBIKRF010000136.1:0-4788 GCA_044349305.1 Flavobacteriales bacterium | reverse complement strand
CGAAGAAGCGATGGGCATCAGTGTCGAAATTCTGCGACGACAACAATTCTAGCCAGTACTGATCAACCACTCCATAGTGATTTTATCCTTACTAGTAATACCCCTTACGATTGGCGTAGCCCGCAAAACAATAATTTATGGCAAGGTGTAAATGGGGTTAATAACCCATGCCCAAATGGTTATCGAGTTCCTACCGAATCAGAGTTAAATATGGAAAGAATTAGTTGGAATTCTAACAATTCTTCCGGCGCTATGAATTCATTATTAAAACTTCCCATTCCCGGTGGTCGAAACGGCGGTGGTGTAATTGTTAACGTTGGTATTAATTCTTATTATTGGTCTAGTACTATTTCTACTTTGACCTCCCGTCTTCTAAATTTTCATTCAATTGACGCTACAATGAGTGAGGATTTTCATGCGGGTGGTTTTTCCGTTCGCTGCATAAAAAATTAACATGAAATACCTGTTACTATTTCTTCTTATTCCAATTAATGTTCTTTCCCAATCGGTGAATGGAACTTTTAGGAATTTGGCCAAAGAAGAGATTAAACTCGAAGGCTTCAACGGGGTAAGCACCTACCCTATTTCGTATACGCAAATCGATGAAAAAGGAAATTTCAAACTCAACTATTCAAAAGAAGATTACGGTGTTGGTTATTTAATGTCTTCAGATAACAAACCGCTATTTGTTATTCTTAGCGGTGAAGACATTGAAATTGTTGGAGAAAAATTGAGCATCCCCGAAACTATAAAAATTTTAAAAGGAAAGGAGAATCAATATTTCGAGCAATATGCCAATGAACATCCTAGAAGAGAACAATCCCTGAGCGCGTGGACTTATCTCGAGAAAATATACGAAACAGATCCTTTGTTTAAATCGCAGAGCGAGCCAAATCAAGCGATTCAAAAAGAAAAAAACCGTGTTGTTGCGGAAGACGCAGATTTCTTAAATCAATTACCAAAAAACAGTTACGTCAGCTGGTTTCTTCCAACCCGAAAACTTGTAAGTTCAGTTTCAACAGTCGCTCAATACAGAACAGAAGAAATACCTTCAACAATCGCAGCTTTCAGAGCACTTGATTATTCAGATCAGCGCTTATACAAAAGTGGCTTATTCAAAGACGCAATTGAAAGTCATTTTTGGCTTTTGGAAAACTCAGGTAAAAGTTTAGATTCAGTCTTTATTGAAATGAAACTCTCCATTGACGCAATGCTTTTGCATCTGATAAAAGATGACAAAAAACTCAATGAGGCAACCAATTATTTATTCGATTTGTTGGAACGTCACAGTTTATTTCAGGCTTCAGAATACTTAGCAATAAAATTGCTGAATGAAACAAGTTGCACATTGGACAGCGATTTAGCCAAGCAATTAGAAAGTTATCGAGCAATGAAAAAAGGAAACATTGCACCGAATATTAACTTCGAAAACGCGACATACCTCAATGGCTTCAAACAAGAAATATTTAAATCACTTTCTAATCTTACAACACCCTACACGTTAGTTGTTTTTGGCGCAAGCTGGTGTCCAAAATGTGCCGAAGAACTGCCTAAGGTTACTCAAAATTATGTGAAGTGGCGCAATGCAGGAGTTGAAGTCGTGTATGTTTCATTAGATACTGAAAAAGCAACCTTCGAGCAGGCAGTGAAAAACTACCCATTCTTCGCCTACTGCGATTATAAAAAATGGGAAAGTGCTGTGGTTAAAGATTATTATGTCTTCGGTACACCAACAATGTATTTACTGAATCAAAAACGCGAGATTGTATTACGACCTAACTCTACAACGCAAGTCGATGCGTGGGTCGATTGGTATTTGATTCAAGGGAATAAATAGTCTTGGGAACTTCGTTATTGGAAAATCAAAGATTTTATACCTACTTCGTAATTCCTACTTCATAATTTGAACTGCGTTACTTAATCGCTCCAATTAATCCTTAGAATTGATCACGAAGTGATTGATCTGAAAGATTGATTCGAAGAATTGATCACGAAGTGATTGATCATCTCAGATGATCAAGAAATCCCACTCCAATCACTCTTCTTCTTCTTCAACCTGAACAACTCTTCGCGAATAGGCGTGCTGCTCTCGCTAGATAAATTCGGATCTTCGGTTAGCCATTCGTTGGCGATGTTGCGGGCGGCGGCCATCATCTGTTGGTCCTTCACCATGTCTGCTATGCGCAATTGCAAAACACCACTTTGCGCGGTGCCCGCCAAATCGCCCGGACCGCGTAAGCGTAAATCGACTTCAGCAATTTCAAATCCGTCAGTCGTGCGAACCATCGTCTCCATGCGCAACTTCGTGTCGTCGCTGAGTTTATGTCCTGTCATGAGGACACAATAACTCTGATCGGCTCCACGCCCTACCCTGCCGCGTAACTGGTGCAACTGCGACAAGCCAAAACGCTCGGCACTCTCTATGACCATCACACTCGCATTCGGAACGTTCACCCCGACTTCAATAACCGTAGTAGCCACTATAATCTGCGTCTTCTTCTCTATGAATTGCTTCATCTCGAAATCGCGATCTTCTGCCTTCATTCTTCCATGAACAATGGAAATGAAATACTGCGGAGATGGAAAGGCGCGCGACATACTCTCGTAACCGTCGAACAAATCTTTGTAGTCCATCTTCTCGCTCTCTTCAATCATCGGATAAACAACATAGACCTGACGGCCTAACGCAATTTCCTGACGAATAAATTCAAACAACATCAACCGATAAGCATCGGTGTGCCACTGCGTATTCACTGGCTTCCTTCCTGGAGGAAGCTCATCAATAATACTCACATCTAAATCGCCATACACCGTCATGGCCAGCGTGCGCGGAATAGGCGTAGCGGTCATGACTAAAATATGCGGAGGCAAAGCCGCCTTCTTCCACAAGGCCGCGCGCTGCGCAACACCAAAGCGATGTTGCTCATCGATCACCACCAATCCCAAATTCGCAAATTCAACAACAGGCTCTATTAATGCATGCGTTCCAATAATGAACTTCAATTCACCACTCTTCAAATCTTCCATTAACGGAACACGACTCTTCTTCTTCACCGAACCCGTTAACAATTCAACACGAACACCCAACGGCTCTAACAATTGAGAAATGCCTTCGTAATGCTGATTCGCTAAAATCTCTGTAGGCGCCATTAGACAAGCCTGATAGCCATTGTCTATGGCCAACAAAATAGCCATGAGCGCAACAATGGTCTTTCCACTTCCAACATCGCCCTGAACCAAACGGTTCATGTGAAAGCCCTTCATAACATCGGTGCGAATCTCTTTCACCACGCGCTTCTGCGCACCCGTTAATTCAAACGGCAAATGCTTTTTATAAAACGAATTGAATAACTCTCCAACCTTCTCGAACACCACACCGCGCTGCTCTACCGTGCCCGCCAACTTCGTTTGCAACACTTGCAACTGAAGGAAAAATAATTCCTCAAACTTCAATCGTCTGCGCGCTTGCTCCAACTTCTCTGCATTCGCTGGCGCATGCAATTGCACCAACGCCTCCGCCCGAGAAATTAATTTGTATTGCTGAATCAATTCCTGCGGCAACACTTCCGGAATTTCATGACGAACTTCTTCACACAACTGCAACGTTAATTTTCCAATCACGTTGCTGTTCAAGCCGCGATTCGACATCTTCTCTGTTGTGCTATACACAGGCTTCAAACCCACGCCAGCCGCCATGCGCGAAGATTCAATTTCTTCCACTTCCGGATGAGCAATGTTGAATTTGCCTTTGAATTCGGTTGGTTTCCCGTACACCAAACAAGGCTTGTTCAAAGGCAAACTGCTCTTCAGCCAACGCGCGCCTTTGAACCACACCAACTCCATCGTACCTGTCTCGTCTTGAAAAATTCCGACCAAACGCTTGGCGCGCGCTTCGCCCAATTCAGTTAACCGAACGATTGTTCCTTGCAACTGCACCGCAACGGCATCCGACTTCACGTCGCGCACCTTCTGAACATGACTCTTGTCCACATACCGAAACGGATAATGCATGAGCAAATCTTCCCACGTGCGAATGCCCAATTCCATGCGGAATTGATCGGCGCGAGCAGGACCTACACCCTTCAAAAATGAAATATCGTTTTCCAGTTTAGACATTCCTCACGAAAATATAATAACTTGTGCAAGCATTCATCCTTTGTGGACATTTAACCATGAATCAACAGCAATACAACAGACTCTTTTACGTGCTTTCAGCCTTCGTGCTCGTTGAAAAAATGCTGGTGTATTTCTTCTTTTCCATTCAATACACAGATAGCGATCAAACGCTTTTGTGGCAAGTGGCTACCGACCTTTCGAACGGTGTTTTTCACGGACCGTGCTTTTACGGACAAAGTTACGGACCCAACATAGAACCCTTATTGGCCGTGCCTTTCATGAAAATAGGATTTCCCGTTTACGCAGCGCTTCCGCTTGCAACGCTGATCCTTTCCACCACGCCATTTTTTCTTTTAGCGTTTTATTTCAAACAAAAATTATCTGCCCAATCAGCCCTCATTCCGCTGATTGTATGCCTCTTACTTCCTTTGGAATATAGCCTGCTCACAGCCATTCCCCGCGGATTCGTCGGCGGAATCTTTTTTGTAAGTCTCGGATTATTCTGTTGGAAATATTTCCGAACGAATCTCTCTTTGGTGTTCAGTGGAATTTTTATTGGATGGGGTCTTTACGGAAATTTGAACAGCGCATTGCTTCTTCCGCTCATCATTCCGAGCATTCGTTGGAACAAGAAATTCATTTTGCGCGCTGCGCTTTTCTTCGGTGTTGGTT
>JBIKRF010000047.1:0-18149 GCA_044349305.1 Flavobacteriales bacterium | reverse complement strand
ATAGCCAATTCTTTTCCAATTTCGATTTCTTTCTGTTTCAATTCTTCTGGAACTGAAGTCTCATCCAATGCCACTGGAGCCATAGCTGCAGTTTGCATAGCAACATCTTTCGCTACATCTGCAGAAGTTTCTTTGTTGAAACCTACGATAGAAGCCAATTTGTTACCTGGGTGGTTGTAGCAATAAACGAATCCAGCGTTGATTTGTGACGCTGTCGACAAATCAATTTTTTCTCCGATTTTACCAATCTCTTCAGTAATTTTTTCTTCAATAGTTAAAGAAGTTCCAGGGAATGTTAACGCTTTAACTGCTTCTGGGCTGTTCGCGTTGTTCGCGATAGCTGCATCCAAAATGCTGTTAGCGAAAGTTACGAAACCATCGTTCTTTGCTACGAAATCTGTTTCGCAGTTCAATACGATAATGTAACCGCTGGTGTTGTCTGCGCTAGCTTTAGCTAAAACAACTCCTTCTGTTGCATCGCGATCTCCGCGGCTTGCAGCCACTTTCTGACCTTTCTTACGAAGCAATTCAACTGCTTTTTCGAAATCACCTTCCGCTTCGGTAAGTGCTTTCTTGCAATCCATCATACCCGCACCAGTCATGGTACGAAGCTTATTTACATCTGCTGCTGTAATATTCATGATTCAATAAATTAATTCATTAAAAAATTAAGCCTTTGGTGCACGCTTGCGTGTAGCTGGCTTTCTATCTTCTTTCTTTTCAGCTGTTGCTGGAATTTCTTCACCTTTATCCTTGTCTACTTTACGATCAGCCAATCCTTCAGCAATAGCTTCGATAGCTACATCCAAAATTTTGCTGATAGATTTTGTAGCATCGTCGTTTGCTGGAATAGCGAAATCGATTTTACGTGGGTCGCTGTTGGTATCAACCATTGCGAATACTGGAATACCTAGACGCTTTGCTTCAGCAACTGCGATATGTTCTTTCATTACATCAATAACGAATAATGCAGCAGGAACACGGTTCATGTCTGCAATAGAACCTAAGTTCTTACGCATTTTAGTAACAGTACGAGTCATTTGAAGACGCTCTCTCTTGCTCATGGTAGCAGCAGTTCCGTCAGCTTCCATTTTCTCAATAGAAGTCATTTTACGAACCGCCTTACGAATGGTAACGAAGTTCGTTAACATTCCACCAGGCCAACGCTCTACTACGAAAGGCATTCCGATAGCGCTTACTTTTTCAGCAACGATATCTTTCGCTTGTTTCTTGGTAGCAACGAAAAGGATTTTCTTTCCAGATTTTGCGATTTGACGCATTGCATTGCAAGCTTCATCGAGCTTAACAATTGTCTTGTTCAAATCAATAATGTGAATTCCTTTTTTCTCTCCGAAGATATACGGAGCCATGTTTGGATTCCATTTGCGGCTAAGGTGTCCGAAGTGTACTCCGGCATCTAGCAATTCATCAAAAGTAACTTTTGCCATTTTTTATTTTATTCTTGTTTACGTTCTCTAAAAGTCAACTCCAAAGTAGCCATATCGAAATATGAGTCTTTGGAGTTTGGATGCTAAACAAGCCCGATAAAGCTTTCCAAAAAATTCTCCAGCGATTAACGCTTAGAGAACTGGAAGCGAGCACGAGCCTTACGTTGACCGAATTTCTTACGTTCAACCATACGAGGATCACGAGTGGTAAGACCTTCAGCTTTCAAAGCTGGCTTCCAATCGGGATTAAGTTCAATTAATGCTTTGCTGATCGCTAAACGAACGGCTTCAGCTTGACCGGTGATTCCACCGCCATCAATGTTCGCTTTGAAATCATACTTCCCTTCGTTCCCAGTAAGGATGAAAGGTTGGTTAACGCGGTACTGAAGTACCAACGTTGGAAAATAATGTGCGTAATCTTTTCCGTTGATTTCAAACTTACCTGTTCCTTCTGAAAGGTAAACACGTGCTACTGCGGTCTTACGACGACCTGAAGTATTGGTATATTGCGTAGTTGCCATTGACTAAATTATCCTTTTAAAGTATAAACTGTTGGTTGTTGAGCTGTTTGCTCGTGGTTAGTACCTGCATAAACATACAAGTTTCTAAATACTTCACGACCCAAACGATTCTTTGGAAGCATTCCGCGAATTGCCATCTCAATCATTGCTGTTGGATGCTTAGCCATCATTTCTTTCGGGCTAGCGAAACGTTGTCCACCTGGGTAGCCAGTGTAACGGATGTAAACTTTCTCATCCCACTTCTTTCCAGTAAGTGCAATTTTTTCTGCATTAACAACTACTACGTAGTCTCCGCAGTCTGCGTGTGGCGTAAACAATGGTTTGTGCTTACCGCGAAGTATAGCTGCTACTTCACTAGCCAAACGACCAAGATTCTTGCCTTCTGCATCAACAATCAACCACTGCTTATTAGCAGTTTCCTTGTTTGCTGATGGTGTTTTGTAACTCAACGTATCCATTTTATCTCTATTCTTAAAGTCAATTCCCTAAAATTTGGGGGTGCGAAAATACAATCTTTTTTCTTATCTGCAAACACTTTTCAACATTTCTTTCATGAAAACATTAAATTTTCAAGAATCATGGTGTTTCAAAGCGCTTTTAGATGATCAACATAGCGTCACCGTAGCAGAAGAAACGATATTTCTTCTTAATGGCTTCTTTGTATGCTTCCATTACGAAATCATATCCGCCAAATGCAGTGGTCATCATTAACAACACACTCTGAGGCTCGTGGAAATTCGTAATTAAGCTATCTGCAATTTGAAAATCGTATGGAGGGAAAATAAATTTACTTGCCCATCCGTCAAACGCTTTCAACGTGTTGTTCGTTCCTACACTGCTTTCAAATGCACGAAGTGTAGTTGTTCCAACAGCGCATACACGCTTGCCTTTTGCTCTTGCGTCATTTACTAAATCAGCAGTAACTTCAGGTATAATCAATTGCTCGCTATCCGTCTTGTGCTTCGTTAAGTCTTCCACTTCAACAGTTCTAAATGTACCCAAACCAATGTGAAGCGTCAATTCAGCCATGTGAATACCAGCAATTTCCAAACGCTTCGAAAGCTGTTTAGAAAAATGTAAGCCTGCAGTTGGCGCTGCTACTGCACCTTCATACTTCGCATAAATCGTTTGATAACGCTCCGCATCTTCTGGTTCAACTGGACGCTCGATGTATTTTGGAAGTGGCGTTTCGCCTAGGCTATAAACCAATTTCTTGAAATCTTCATGTGGACCGTCGTACAAGAAACGCAACGTTCTTCCGCGTGAGGTAGTATTATCAATTACTTCTGCTACCAACTCATCGTTAGGACCGAAATACAATTTATTTCCAATACGAATCTTCCGTGCAGGATCTACTACAGTGTCCCAAAGCAAACTTTTATCGTTCAATTCACGCAACAAGAAAACCTCGATCATAGATCCGGTCTTTTCTTTATTGCCATACATGCGCGCCGGGAATACCTTGGTATTGTTGTTCACCATTACGTCGCCTTCGCTAAAGTAATCTAGCAAATCACGAAATTTCTTGTGCTCAATCTTTCCAGTCTTGCGATCTAAAACCATTAATTTGGCATCGTCGCGGTGAGGAAGAGGGTGCTGAGCGATTAATTCTTTAGGCAATTCATATTTGAATTGACCCAATTTCATTGTGGAAATCAAGGTGTTATTATTTAAGTGGGGGGCGAAAGTACGAAATCAAAAAGCCTTTGTAAAGACCTTTTTCACCGAGTCGTTACTAAAATGCTCATTAACAGCACTATAACTAGGATAAAATAACTTCACCCAGTCCATTGGAGTCTTTGCATCTTCCACACGAAACGGAAAACTCTCGGTTCTTCGCAACGCGCTCAAGTATCCACCTACACCCAATCTCTGTCCAAAATCGTTTGCGATTGATCGGATATATGTTCCTTTCGAACAACGTATGCAGAAAGACACTTCCTTACCATCAAAATCACTTAATTCGAACGAATCAATGGTTATCAAGTTCTCACGCATCTTCACTTCTTCATTCTTTCTGGCCATTTCATAGGCACGAACACCGTCTATTTGCTTCGCACTATAAACGGGTGGCATCTGAAGTTGCTCTCCGATGAAGGTCTTCGCAACTTCTTCCAATTTTTCGAGAACCAAATGTTCTGTAGATTGAAAATTCTCGGGCAATGTCTCTTTATCGAAACTCGGAGTAGTAGCACCCAAAACAATTTTTCCGGTATACTCTTTCGTCCCTCCTTGAATGTCAGAAATAGATTTGGTCATCTTACCTGTACAGACAATTAAGAGTCCGGTGGCTAAAGGATCAAGCGTTCCCGCATGACCGATTTTAAACTTCGGAAATTTTCCCTCACTACGCAAAATCCATTTCAATTTTCCCACCACATCGAAACTCGTCCAATTTAGGGGTTTATCGACTAACAAGATCTTTCCTTCAAGCAATTCCTCGGCACGAGAGACCGTGCAGTGTTTCAAAAAATCACTCATGCTTCTTGCTGCATTAATTCCTTAGCTGTTTGAAGCGCAGCAGCACCCGCCTGATCGCCTCCTAACATATGTGCCAACTCCTTCTCACGCCCAGATACGTTTAGTTCCTGCAAATCACTCACCGTGGTATCCCCTTCAACTCGTTTAGAAACTCTAAAATGTTGATGTGCCTTTGAGGCTATTTGAGGCAAATGCGTAATCACTAAAAGCTGCGCAGAGGCAGACATCTCGCGAAGCAATGCAGCAATGCGATTTCCAGTTTCTCCACCAACTCCTTGATCTATTTCATCTAAAATCAATACAGGCATTTCATTCAAATGCGCAGTCGCCGCTTTAATGGCTAACATCACCCTCGAAATCTCTCCGCCTGAAGCGACCGACTTAATGTCTTCAAAAGGCTGGCCCTTGTTTGCTGAAAAAGCGAAGCGCAAATTCTCAGCACCATATAAATGCAACTCTGGAGTTCCAGTTACTTCAATTTGAAATTGCGCATGCGTCAAATTCAATTTATTCAAGGAAGAAGAAATCGCCTTCTCAGCTTCCTT
Organism: Flavobacteriales bacterium; assembly: GCA_044349305.1. Lineage (GTDB taxonomy): Bacteria > Bacteroidota > Bacteroidia > Flavobacteriales_D > Sanyastnellaceae > CAIZGX01. The sequence continues at coordinate 13,154 of JBIKRF010000047.1, read as the reverse complement.
CACGCCCTTCATGCGCAAATGAGACAACTTCGTTGCCATTTCTTTACACTGTTGTTCAAGTTGAACAACTTCAATTTCTTTATTTTGAATTGAAGTTTCCAACGTCTCTGTAAGCTGTGCATCTTGCTCCAATTTCAACTTCAATTCATTCAAGGCGTCAATGCTATTCACGTTGTGCTTTCGGAACATCTTGAAAACAAAACTTAAGCGCTCTTCAATTGCCGCCGAACGTTCCGGATCCATCGTTACTGAATCTGAAAACCGCTGCAAGTCAATGTCCACCTCACGAAGCTCAGCAATCACAGATTCCAATTGCGAAGAAAACTCTTGCAATTTCGCATGCCCTCCTTCCCACTTCATCAGTTGTTGCTTCGCAGTTTTTAATTGCTGAAGCACATTGCTATCGCCTTCGCTCAACATCGTTGAAACCGCATGAAGCGTTTCTAAAAGTTCACCAGAGTTTTGCTGAAGGTTCAATTCGCTCTCCATCTCAGCAACGTCGTACAAACTAAAATCTTCTTGAGACAATTCGTTCAATTGAAACAAACGATAGTCCTCTGTTGCTTTTTCCTTATTCAATTGAATACGCAAATTCTCGAGTTCTTCTTGCGTTTGACGCCATTGCAAAAAACTCGTTTTGTATGAAGTCCAAACTTCCTTCGATTTCGAAAATGCGTCTACCATTTCATATCGAAAAGCCTTTCTAAACAACAAAGCATTTTCATGCTGCGAATGCAAATCGACCAACTGCTCGGTGAATTGCTTTAGAATGTTTAGCGTAACTGGCGTGTCGTTAATGAAAGCTCTACTTTTCCCCTTGTTGTTTACTTCTCTGCGAACAACAGTCTCTTCCGAAAAATCCAAATCATGCTCTTGAAAAAAAGAATCAAAACGTTCCTTTGAAATCGCAAATACCGCTTCCACAGTGCATTTTTCCTGACCCACACGAATACTCTTCACATCTGAGCGGTCACCTAAAAGCAGGGCAAAAGCATCCAGTAAAATCGATTTACCACTACCCGTCTCGCCAGTTATAGCAACGAATCCCTTATTGAAATTCACGTGCAGTGATTCAATAAGAACATAGTTTCGGATGTGAAGAGATTTTAGCATGAAGCGAATTTAATGCTATGCCTTATTCTAAGAGGAAAAAAGTTATGCCTATTTCTGTAAAATACGATCGTATTTCGCAATATTACCGGGGTCTAAACGCTTACATAATTCAGCTATAGGCGTCTTTTGTTCGTCTGGTAAGGGTTTGAATATATTCACAATCTCATCGCCTTTGGCGTAATAGAATACTTGCATGTTGTAGGAAGAAGGCTTAATCTTATGAATGCTGTTCAACCCGTTTAGAGCAGCAGTAATATTTTTTGTTGCTGTTGCACGTTCTGTATACATTTTGTCTAGACCTTGACGATGAAATAAGTAATTGGCTTCTCGCAATGGACTGAAGGTTTCCGTTAGAATGTTTTCAATGAGCCAATATCTGTTTTGTTGTCCTTTTTCTCCGCTCGAGCGCCACCCCGATTCAGGAGCACCTTGAGCATTTGTAACAATTGTTTGACAAAGCAAAAAATAATCTGTTCCACCCTCTAAAGAAAATGAATCGTAATCACTTGCAATAACATAAAGTGCATAAAATGCCAGAATGCTACTTAAGTTATCTCTGTGCTGATCGGGAGACCATTGAAGCTGCGTATTCTCTTGAAACTGGAAAACAAAATTTCGGTCGTTAATTGAAACCAAGGGGGTTTTATAGTCCGAATTGTAGACCGGTCTGCTCGAACCAATTTGAATAGTTCCTTCAAAATCGCGCTGACTGGTTTGCTTTTCAACGGTAATCTGAATTGTACAAGGAATTCGCTCCTCTTGCTGCCATTGGTCTTTCGACCATTTTCTTCCGTTTAAAAACTCTTCTATTGCACGCTCCATCGTTTGAAAAACTTCCGGACCCGAAATCATAACACGCGGAGGAATAATCTTAACATCGCAATTCAATTCTTGCGAGAATGCATGAAATGAAACAAAAAACAAACAGAGGTATATTAAACTTTTTTTCATGGAAAGAGTTCGGCTATTTCGTTGGAAATAATTTTAGCTATTTCCGATTTCGATTTTAAAGATATTTCTTTTTTACTTCCGTTGGAATGAAAAATTGTAACGGCATTGTTCTCAGAACCAAAATGAACTCCTTCGGTTCGAAGTGAATTCAAGATAAGGAGATCTGCATTTTTTCTTTTCAATTTAGACAACGCATGCGCTTCTTCATTTTCTGTTTCTAAGGCGAAACATATCAACCTCTGATCACTTGTCTTGTGCATACCTAATGCAGCTGCTATGTCCTCTGTTTCTTCCAAGCGAAGCTCCAACGGCGAATCTTTCTTCTTTATTTTCTCGGCGCTCACATTTGCAGGGCGATAGTCTGCAACTGCTGCGGCAAGTACCGCAATGTCTGCATTTTGAAAAACCTCTGCGCATGCATCGAACATTTCTCTGGCACTTTCCACGCGAATAATTCTCATTCCTTCGGGAATATTTTCATGAACGGGTCCTAAAACCAACGTCACTTCCGCGCCCAGGGCACGAAGCGCTTGAGCAATAGCAATGCCCATTTTTCCACTCGATCTGTTTCCAATAAAACGAACAGGATCAATGGCCTCATATGTTGGGCCAGCATTCACAATAGCGCGCTTGCCCTTCAATCGTTGGTTCGGATTGAAGTGAGAGACAACAACACTTAAAATTTCTTCAGGTTCTGAAAGTCTTCCTTTTCCAATTAATCCGCTTGCCAATTCACCATAACCAGGAGCAAGAACGGTGCACCCCATAGCTGCAATGCGTTTCAAGTTGTCTTGCGTGCCCGAATGTTCCATCATATCATGGTCCATAGCCGGAGCAAAAAACAAAGGGCACTGCGCACTCATGAGAACTGCCAACAAATAAGAATCACACATTCCCGCGGCATATTTTGCAAGTGTATTTGCAGTGCAGGGAGCAATTAATATCAGATCTGCCCAAAGAGCCATTTCAACGTGATTGTTCCAAACACCATTCAATTCAGTTTCAGTAAAATCGGAACAAACGGGATTCTTAGAAAGCGTGCTAAAAGAAAGTGGTTGAATAAAACCATGAGCCGACTTACTCATAATGACCTTCACTTGAGCGCCTTCCTTCACAAGAAGGCGCAGCAAGAACAACGACTTGTATGCGCTAATGGAACCTGTAACGGCAAGAACTATTTTTTTTCCTTTCAACACGGGGTAAACCTAATAAAAAAACCCCGAAAAATCGGGGTTTTGTACAATTCAATTCAATATTATTTTTCCTCTTCTGGGTAACGGAAAAATACTTTTCCCTCTTCCAGTTCTTGAATAGCAATGCTATGTGCTTTTGGAAGTCTTTCGTAGTGGCGAGAAATTTCAATCTGCTCACGGTTTTCGAAAACCTCTTCTAAGTTGTCTTGGTTGCTTCCGAACTCTTCCAACTTCTGGCTCAATTCTTCTTTCATTTCACGAGCAATCTGAGAAGTACGCTTGTTCAAAAGAACTAAAGTTTCAAATAAATTTCCATCAACCTTCTCATACAACTCGTTTGTGTTGCGAGTGATGGTGGTTTTAGCAGCAGTTGAGTTTTTATAGTTGCTCATAATAATTCTATTTAGTCGTTAGTTTCGCTACCATTTTTTCACTCTTAAGATAGTAATCTTCAGCACTATCTATGAATTTACTTTTTGGAAAAGCGGATACAAAGGTAATATAAGATTCCATTGTTTCCCTATAACGTTCCAATTTCTTTGTGTCTATACTTCCCTCAGCCAATAAAAACTTACTCTCAATGATTAAAAGCATGGCTTGTTCACGGAATTTGGATTGAGGGTATTTCTTCAAGAATTCCTGTAAACTGTTTGATGCAGCCTTGTACTTCATTGTTTTAACATACAGTTCGGCAACTTCGAAATCTTTCTTTTCAAGCTTATAATTTAAATCTCGAATCATGTGATTCGCAGAATCCCTTAAAGCACTGTTCGGATATTGATCCATAAAATATTGCAATTCATCAATTGCTGTTTTAGAATCAATTTGATCCAGTGTATATGAAGGCGAAAGTTTATAACTGCAAACAGCAGCCATGAAAAGGCATTCTTCAGATTTAGGACTGGATGAAAATGATTTCGCATAAGACTTGAAATAATAATTACCCATGTAATAATCCTTCAAGCAGTAATGCGTTTTTGCGAAATAATAATACACCTCTTCGGATTGTTGGGTGCCACGGGTAAGCCCGATTAGTTCTTCCAACATCGGCAAAGCTTTGTAACATTCTCCTTCTTCGTAATACTCTTTGGCCTTAGCCAATTTTTTTACAGGATCCGTCTCTTTCAAGGCCTTGCTATATTCAGTACAACCCGAAGCAATAAGTACCAAAACAAATAAGAGGGCATTAAATCTTTTCATTTCCAGCGCAAAAATAGGGTTTTGCGGTTAAGTAACGGCAAAAGAATCACAATCATGTGTTCACAAGATGATAATTCACAGCTCACATAAGAGAATTCCTCATTATTTTTGTAATTCTAAAATTTTACGACAGTGGATATATTTGAAAAAATCAAGAACAACAGAGGACCCCTTGGTCAGCACTCGAAAGAATCTCATGGCTATTTTACTTTTCCTAAATTAGAAGGAGAAATAGGCGCTCACATGACGTTCCGCGGCAAGCCGGTATTGACTTGGAGTTTGAATAATTACCTTGGTTTAGCAAACCATCCAGATGTTCGTAAAGCAGATGCAGAAGCAGCTGCGCAATGGGGAATGGCATATCCGATGGGTGCGCGTATGATGTCTGGGCAAACCAAATATCATGAGCAGCTCGAGCAAGAACTTGCTGAATTCATGCACAAAGAAGATGCGTTTTTGTTGAACTTCGGATACCAAGGTTGCATGTCTGCAATTGAGGCGCTTGTTGGAAGACACGACGTTATTGTTTATGATAGTGAAAGTCATGCGTGTATGGTAGACGGTGTTCGTCTTCACCAAGGAAAGCGTTTCGTTTTCCAACACAACGACATGGAAAGTTTCGAAAAGATGTTAAATCAAGCGAAGCGTGTTACAGATCAAACCGGTGGAGGTATCTTGGTTATGACCGAAGGCGTTTTCGGAATGGCGGGAGACCAAGGTAAATTGAAAGAAATTGCTGAATTCAAAAAAGTAATTCCTTTCCGCTTGTTCGTTGACGATGCTCACGGGTTTGGTTCAATTGGAAAAGACGGTCGTGGCGCTGGAGATTTCCAAGGTGTTCAAGATCAAATCGACGTTTACTTCGGAACATTCGCCAAAGCAATGGCTACTGTGGGTGCTTTCGTTGCATCAGAGGAGCACGTAATTGAGTTCTTACGTTACAATATGCGTTCGCAAACCTTCGCGAAAGCACTTCCAATGCCTATCGTTATTGGCGCGTTGAAGCGCTTAGAAATGATTCGTACGATGCCTGAACTGCAAGACAACTTGTGGAGCATTGCACGTGCGCTTCAAAGTGGATTGAAAGAAGCCGGATTCGATATTGGTCATACCAATAGCGTTGTTACTCCGGTATTTTTGAAGGGCTCATTGGGAGAAGCAACTAACGTTACTGTCGAATTGCGAGAAACCTATGGTATCTTCTGCTCTATCGTAGTGTATCCGGTTGTTCCGAAAGACGTTATTATGTTACGTCTAATCCCAACAACAGTTCACACGTTGGAAGACGTTCGCTACACCATTGAGTGCTTCTCGAAGGTTCGTGAAAAGTTAGAGGCGGGTGAATACAAAGCCGAGAAGATTGCTTCTTGGGGATAAAAACTGATTAAAATATCAATCAATTATGTGAACAAAAATAGGCTCAGGCCTATTTTTGTTTTTCAAACTTATACAAAATGAAAAAATTCTACCATTTAACCTTTGCCTTGGGCACAGCTGGAATGCTATTCTTTGCTGGTATTGAATCTGACAATGGCAAGGCAGGTGCTACCGGATCTCCCGGAGAACAAACTTGCAGCCAATCTAATTGCCATACGGGTACTGCAGACAACACAATGGGAGGCGCTGTAACGCTTACGTCATCCGATTTAGTAAATTGGGAATACACTCCTGGACAAACCTATACCCTTACAGCAACTGTGTCTCAACAAGGAAGATCTTTGTTTGGAATTGGCGTAGAAGCTTTGCTTCCATCTGGTGCAAATGCAGGTAATCTTGTTCCGGGGACAGGCACAACAACGAAAAATGCAACCATCTCTGGAAACATTAGAAAGAATATCGTGCACAATATGAATGCAGGCGCTACAGCCAACGCGCATTCTTTCACTTTTACTTGGACGGCTCCTGCTGCGGATGCCGGACCTGTTACAATCTATTATGCTGGTAATGCAACCAATAATAACGGCGCAAAAACAGGCGATTATATTTATACCGCCTCTCAGGTTGTAAACCCAGCAGGTGTTAATGTTACAGAAGAAGTGAATGTACCATTCACGTTTTCATTCTACCCAAATCCAGCAACTGAAAACATCACTGTAAACTTCTCGCTTGAGCAATCTGCGAAGGTTACTTACACCATCTTTGATCTAACAGGAAAGCAAGTTCAAACAGAATTTGCAAATCGTTTCCCAGGTGCGCAACAACAAAACATTGACGTGAATCACCTTCAAGCTGGAACTTATCTCATTAGTGTGAATGCTAACGGAAACGTTATAACAAAGAGATTTATTAAGAAGTAATTACTTCTTTAAACCATAAAAAAAGAGCACCTCGGTGCTCTTTTTCATTTTATAAGTGTCTCTTTTTAGATGAACATCAAAACCGGTTCTTCCAACATTGCCTTTAGGGTTTGAAGGAATGCAGATCCAGAAGCTCCGTCTACCACACGGTGATCGCAGCTTAAAGTCAACTTCATGGTGTGTCCAGGAACAACCGCTCCATTCTTCACAACGGGAACTTCACGAATAGCACCAACAGCAAGAATACAAGCGTCTGGTGGATTAACAATTGCGGTGAACTCTTCAATACCGAACATTCCTAAGTTAGAAATGGTGAAGGTGTTACCTTCCCAATCCGATGGTTGAAGTTTTTTGTTCTTCGCCTTATCAACGAATACTTTTACCTCTTGATTGATTTGCGCCAATGACTTGGTATCTGAGAATCTTACTACAGGAACCAACAATCCTTCATCTACCGCAACAGCTACGCCCATGTGAACGTGGTGATTGTAGCGAATGGTATCTCCTCTCCAAGATGAATTTACTTTCGGATGTTGTTTCAACGCCAATGAGGTAGCTTTGATAACCATATCATTGAACGATACTTTCGATCCGGTTGCTGCGTTCATCGCTGCACGTGCTTCAACTGCTCTACCCATATCAATTTCCATCGTTAAATAGAAATGCGGAGCTGTGAATTTACTTTCAGCAAGTCTACGAGCAATGGTCTTACGCATTTGAGAAACATTCTCTTCTGTATATGACTCAACAGCATTCGCAGATTGAACTGCAGCACCTGCCATGAATGCATCAATGTCTCTTCTTACAATTCTTCCACCATCACCTGAACCAGGAATGTATTGAAGCGGTAATCCTTTGTCTTCAGCTAATTTCTTGGCTAGAGGACTCACACGCATACGACCGTCGTTTACTGGCTTCGGTGCAGATGCAGGAGCTGAAACAGGAGCAGTTGCTACTGGAGCAGCTGGCTTTGGTGCTTCAACAACTGGAGCGCTTGGTGCTGGAGCAGGTGCAACCGGAGCTACTTCTTTCGCTGCAGGAGCAGCGCCTTCAGCAGCAACGATAGCCGATACATCTTCACCTTCCTTACCGAACACCGCTAACAATGCATCTACAGCTACGGTCTTTCCTTTCTCTACACCAATGTAAAGAAGAATTCCGTCTACGTAAGATTCAAATTCCATGGTAGCCTTGTCGGTTTCAATTTCCGCCAACAACTCGCCACTTTTAACCTTATCTCCCACTTTCTTGTGCCATGCCGCCACGGTTCCTTCCGTCATGGTATCGCTCAACTTGGGCATACGAACTATTTCAGCCATAATTTTATTATTAGTCGATTACGTAAGGGTAATCGTCGTGAGAATATACGTCTTTATAAATTTCTTCTTTTTCCGGAAGTGGTGAATTCTCTGCGAATTCAACAGAAGCAAGAACTACTGCCTTAATCTCTTCCTCAACCGCTTCAATTTCTTTTTCAGTCATCCATTTGTTATCGCGAATCTTGCGCAACACGAAATCGATTGGATCCTTTTCAATATACTCTTGAACCTCTTCTTTGGTGCGGTACTTCTGAGGGTCACTCATACTGTGTCCCTTGTAACGGTAGGTTTGAATGTCTAACAATGTCGGACCTTCACCTGCTCTACCTCTTGCAACAGCTCTGTCGAATGCTTCAGCAACAGCTTCCGGATTCATTCCGTCTACAGACTCTGAAGGCATTTCGAAACTAGCACCCAATGTTTTCAAATCGGTAACGTTCGAGGTACGCTCGATAGAAGTTCCCATCGCATATTGATTGTTTTCAATAACGAAAATGCATGGAATCTTCCATGTCATAGCCATGTTGAAAGTTTCGTATAGCGCACCTTGACGTGCAGCACCATCACCGAAGAAACAAACAGTAACGTGGTCTTCACCGCGGTATTTATCGGCGAAAGCTATACCTGCTCCCATTGGAATTTGAGCGCCTACAATCCCGTGTCCACCAAACAAATTTCTCTCTTTATCGAACATGTGCATGGATCCACCTTTTCCTTTTGAAAGTCCAGTTGCTTTGCCGTAAAGCTCAGCCATAACTCTATTCGGATCAGAACCCATCACTAACGGATGCGCGTGATCGCGGTATGCGGTAATAACTTTATCTGTTGGCTTAATGGCCTCCATCATTCCTGAAAGAACCGCCTCTTGTCCAATGTACAAGTGACAAAACCCACCGAATTTTTGTTGAATGTATAACTGACCGCACTTCTCTTCGAACTTGCGCATCAATAGCATTTCACGATACCACTTTAGGTAAGTTGCTTTGGTAAAGCGCTCTCCTGTAGCGGTAGAGGCTTTTTTAGTTGACTTAGACGCTGTTGCCATAATTTTTTGTTCCTTGCAAATATAGTTAGGAAGCCCTTGTACAAAAAGACTTCCTGTAAAAAGTGTACAATGTACACTATCTTATTGTAAAAAATACTATATGGTTTTCTTGAATTGATTCAAGAATCGCATATCGTTTTCAAAAAAATGTCTCAAATCATCTACGCCGTATCTCAGCATAGCAATACGTTCGATTCCCATTCCAAATGCGAATCCTGAATATTTCTCAGGGTCAATTCCAGAAGCGGCCAAAACATTCGGATCTACCATACCGCAACCCATAATTTCCAACCACCCCGTTCCTTTTGTAATTCTGTGATCGGCCGGTGTTTCCAATCCCCAATACACATCCATTTCAGCACTCGGCTCAGTGAATGGAAAGTAAGACGGTCTCAAGCGAATCTTCGCTTTTCCAAAAAAGGCTTCGGTAAACATTTGAAGAACTTGCTTCATGTCGGCGAAAGAAACGCCTTCGTCGATATACAATCCTTCAATTTGATGGAATTGGCAATGAGCACGACTTGAAATAGCCTCGTTTCTGTATACCCTTCCTGGCATAACAATGCGAATAGGCGGCTTCGTGGTTTCCATCACACGAACTTGGACACTGCTTGTGTGTGTACGCAAGACGGTATCAGGCTGACCTTCCACAAAAAAAGTGTCTTGCATGTCACGTGCTGGATGCTCGGGAGAGAAATTCAAACCAGAGAATACGTGCCAATCGTCTTCAATCTCTGGACCATCTTCCACACTAAATCCCATGCGTTCAAAAATGGAAAGAATCTCTTCGCGAACCAATTGCAAAGGGTGTCTGCTTCCATGAGTCCACTCACCAAAAGGACGAGTAAAATCGGGCACTTCAACATTGCCCTTCTTAGCATTGAACAATGCAGCACCTTCATCAATTTTTTCTTGAACGGAAGTTTTCAATCCGTTCATGACTGCACCAACGGCTTTCTTTTCTTCGTTAGGAATGGCCTTGAATGCCTCGAACAAATCGTTCAAGATGCCCTTCCTGCCCAAATACTTCACACGGAAGTTCTCTACTTCTTCAGCAGAGTTGAGTTGGGTGGAAGCAACCTCTAGTTTTAGTTGCTCAATTTGCTCAACTAAACTCACTTGATCACCTCCATTTTCATGCTAATGTCTTGCACCGGTCTGTCTCCAGCGCCAGTAGGCATTGAAAGAATCTTGTCTAAAATATCAAGACCTTCAACCACCTCTCCGAACACGGTGTAATCCATATCTAATTGAGCCGTACCACCAATTGTTTTGTATAACTCACGTTGCTCAGGTGTGTATGCAAAATTTGGATTCTTCTGCTTAACGTATTGCTCTACTTGATTGATCTGAGCGTCTGTCATGGCTTGACCTTGCGCAATGTAAAACTGACTTCCGCTTGAAGATTTAGTAGGATTTGCAAAATCTCCTTGACGTGCAGCTGCCAATGCGCCTTTCTTGTGAATGAAGTTCGCATTGAATTCCGCCGGAATGGTATATCCAGGACCGCCCATACCCAATTGCGCTCCTGCTGCAGCACCACGGCTGTTTGGATCACCACCTTGAGCCATGAATCCACGAATACAACGGTGGAACAATAAATCGTTGTAAAATCCAGATTCCACCAACTTGATGAAATTATCTCTGTGTTGTGGTGTTTCATCATAAAGACGAATAACCATATCGCCTAATGAAGTAGTAACCTTAATACGTGTGTTGGTGTGATCTGTTTGCATGTTGTTATTTGTTTGATTGTCTTTGTTTTCAATAGTTACAGGCTCTCCAATCGTTAGATTAGAATTGCCTTTATTCGCTGGCTCTTGCGATTTACATCCTGTTGCATTCAAGAATAGAACGAAAGAAAAAATGGCAAAACCCCAAAAAGATAGACGTGAATTCATTTTTTTTTCTTTAATTTGTGATACTTAACCGATAAACCGGCGACAAAATTAAGCAAACGTCTATGAAGGCTACACGAACTTTTCAATTTGTTTTAGGAATTTTATTTTTAGTTGCATCCTCTATGGGTTTATCCTCTTGTGCTAAAGAGGAACCGACCGTAGCTGTAGTTTATGTAAAAGATGCAAATGGAGACCCTGTTCAAGGAGCAACTGTCCGTTTATATGGCACTCCTTCTCAATCGCCTCCTCCTGCCAATGCTATTGCATTGGACACGACTTTAACAACCAATGCTGCTGGAACTGTTACCGTTGATTATTCAGACTATTACCAATTGGGTCAAGCTGGATTCGCAGTATTAGACATCGAAGCTTACAAAGGTGCTTTGTATGGTGTTGGTATTATTAAGATTGAAGAACAAAAGACAACTGAGGTTACTGTCGAAATCTAATTCGTTATACTTCGTTGCCGAAGTACTTCATAATTGCCTTTTTTAATAGAACTTCCTGATCTCCCGGACTTAAAACCGGGAGATTTTCTTTTTTAGTGAAGTGAGGCCATCCGTCTACATCTCTTCCTTCAAACTCGTAATATCCATAGGGCTCAAGAAGTGTACATACCGCTATGTGCATGAGCTCTAACTTCTGATCCTTTTTAAATTTCAAATCGAAAATTCCCAATTCCTGCAAACCAATTAACAAGAGAATTGCTGAATAGTCCAACTTTTCTCCGAAATTCTTTGAGGCTGTTTCGAGTGTTTCCTGCCACTTCTTTTCAAACAAATAATCCATGTATTCAGTGCTTCTAAAAAATAATTTAAAAAAATTGTAACCTTTTTTGGCGAAGGTAGGTATACCCCAACATAACATACCACGACATGAAAACTAAATTATTCACCCTAATCGCTCTACTGGTTCTAACAACTAGCGCTTTCGCTCAAACTACTACTCAATTGTTAGATGCTCAATTGAATATCACAAAGAATAAGACCGCTGCAAAATATACTCGCACAATTACTAAAATTGGCGAATCGCTATACCAAGCACAAATCAACTTTCAAACAGGTGAGCTCATGATGACCGGAACATATTTAGATGAGTCTTTAACCATTCCACAAGGAGAATTCGTTTACTTCTTCGCAAACGGGACGAAAGAATCTCAAGGATTGTATGAAGCGGGACAACGTGTGGGTGCATGGCAACGTTGGAATTTCGACGGTGCACAAAAACCAGATCGCTATTACCAAGAAGCAACAGCTTTGCTATCGGCAAAATAAAATAGAAGTTAACTTTAAGATGGGAAAGGAAATGGGAAACTATTTCCTTTTTCTTTTTCCATAAAAATTAAGACTGTGCATGGAAATTTCAATGTCGAAAATCTCCTCCAAGGTTGCCTTAATGTTTTGAATGCGCGGATCGCAAAACTCAAACACTTCTCCAGTATCAGTAAGAATAATATGATCGTGCTGCTGGTTCTGATAGGCCTTTTCAAAATGGGCAATGTTTTGTCCAAATTGATTCTTCCGCACGAGTGCGCAGTTTAACAGCAACTCGATGGTGTTGTACAAGGTTGCTCTGGACACACGGTATTTCTTGTTCTTCATACGAACGTACAAAGCTTCAATATCGAAATGGTCTTCAATCGTATAAATCTCAGCTAGAATAGCATAACGCTCAGGCGTTTTTCGATGCAAATGCTTCTCTAAATACGCCGTAAAAATTTCTTTAACCTTATCTTGAATATCTTGTTGAGACATGTCGGCAAATGTACAACGTGCATATTTCTCTTCCTTATAATATTTCTTCATTTCCACAACAGCCCTTTACTAACATTTAGTGGTTCACTATTTTGAAAACTGCGTTTGTAAGCAAGTACAATTCTTCGCTTACTTCGGAGAACCAAAAATTTACTGATTTACCTACCTCAAAAGTTTTATTAAGATGTCAGATTTGCTCAATTTCAACCTTCCGAAACACGAAGAAAACGCCATTATCAAAGTTGTTGGTGTGGGTGGTGGCGGCTCGAACGCCGTTAACTACATGTACAACAAAGGAATTAACGGCGTAGACTTCGTAGTGTGTAACACCGATGCTCAAGCTTTGGACAACAGTCCAATTTTAAACAAAATGCAGTTGGG
>JBIKRF010000004.1:0-66708 GCA_044349305.1 Flavobacteriales bacterium | reverse complement strand
TGATTTTACTACAAGCACAAGGTGAGCAGAGCATGATGCCAATGTTATTGATGATGGGCGGAATGTTTGTTATTATGTATTTCTTCATGATTCGTCCACAAATGAAAAAGGCGAAAGAGGCGAAGACTTTTCAAGATGGAATAATGGTTGGCGACAAAATTGTTACCGTTGGTGGAATTCACGGAAAGGTAGTGGAGGTTGACGCAACAACAGTAGTCATTGGTTTAGATCAAGGACGCATGCGTATTGAGAAAGCTGCTCTTAGTGCAGACAAAACAGTAAGCGAAGGTCAACAGAAATAAGAAATGTTGAAGTATTAAAAAAGGCCGCATTCGCGGCCTTTTTTGTTGTCTTATCTAAAAGTTAGTACTTCTTTTTCTTAGCACCACCTTCTTTGAATTTCCATCCGCCAGCACGTCCGCTAGAGCTTCCAGCTGAACTTCCGGCTGAACCTCTATCTCCGCTTGAAGAGCGTCTTTCACCACCACCAGAGCTGCGTTCTGAAGCGCTTCTGTCTGATCCACCAGTGCGAGGTCCACGATCACGGTTGTATCCGCCACCTGAACTTCTATCTCCTCCGCCTGAGCTTCTTTCTCCACCACCACGGTTCTCATATCCGCCGCTGTAGCTCTTGTTGCCACGCATGCGAACACGTCCGATACCCGCTTCTTGGTTGCCGCGTGATTCAACACGAATAGAACGTCCGCGGTATTTTACTCCTGCATTGAATACTTCCAATACTTTGTCGTAAGACGCCGTGCGCACTTCGAACAATGAGAAGGTGTCTTTCAAATCAGACCATGGAATCTCTTGCTCACTTACTCCGGTTGCTTCAGCAATGTATGTCTTCAGCGTGTTGAAAGTAAATTGATCTTTCTTTCCAACGTTAATGTACATCTTCACAACTCCAGGAGTTGCACCGCGAGCATCACCGCGAGATGCATCGACATTTAAGTCTGGTGCATTCTTGTAATACTCTAAGAAGCGATTGAATTCAGTTGAAATGAAATGTTGAATCACCTGCTCTTTCGTGAAGTCTGCAAATTCTTCGTAAACAGCTGGTAAATATTTTCCAATACTTCCTTGGTTCACTTCCGTTTCTTTTACACGATTCACCAAGTGAAGCAATTGCTTCTCACAAACATCTGCAGGTGTGGGAAGTGTTCCTTTTGTAAATGTTGTTTGAATAATTTTCTCTAATTGCTTAATTCTGAAGTTTTCCTTCATGTTAATTAAAACAATGCTAATTCCTTTCTTTCCAGCACGAGCTGTACGTCCACTTCTGTGTGTATAGTTTTCAATTTCATCAGGAAGGTTGTACTGTATAACGTGTGTAACGTCATTCACATCAATACCACGGGCAGCAACGTCAGTTGCAACAAGCATTTGAAGTGTGCGGTTACGGTAACGCTTCATTACGTTGTCACGTTGCGCTTGCGACAAGTCACCGTGAATTGAATCGGCGTTGTATCCGTCTTTGATTAATGCTTCAGAAACTGATTGTGTTTCAGCTTTTGTTCTGCAAAATACAATCGCGAAAATATCAGGATTGTAATCGGCAAGTCTCTTCAACGCTAAGTATTTATCGCGTTGGTGAGTAACATAATAAACGTGTTCAATATTTTCGTTGCCGGAATTCTTATTTCCAACTGTAATCTCAACAGGGTTGGTCATGTAGTTACGTGCTATGCGCGAAACTTCTGCAGGCATTGTAGCCGAGAACAACCATGTTTGTTTTTCTTCTGGTGTTTCAGATAAGATTGCATCTAAATCTTCTTTGAATCCCATGTGAAGCATTTCATCTGCCTCATCGAGAATTACAAAGTCTACAGCGCTAAGATCAATTACTCCGCGCTCAATCAAATCTAAGGTTCTTCCAGGAGTTCCGACAAGGATTTGAGCGCCACGTTTGATTTCACGAATTTGTGTTTCAATGCTTGCGCCACCGTATACAGGAACTACGTTCGCTCCGGTTGTGTGTGCTGAAAAGCGTTGAATGTCTTTCGCAATTTGTACACACAACTCACGCGTTGGTGCAAGAATGAATGCTTGCGTTTTTTTGTTTTGAAAGTCAAGAAGCTCTAACAATGGAAGTCCGAACGCTGCGGTTTTTCCTGTTCCCGTTTGTGCTAATGCAACAACGTCTGTTGTGCCTGTAAGCATGTGCGGAATAGCTTGTTCTTGAATTGGTGTTGGGTTCTCAAAACCCATTTCAGCGATAGCTGAAACTGTGGTCTTCGATAGACCAAGTTCTTGAAATGTTGTCATATATTTTATTTAGTCGCCCGATGTCGGATTGAATTCGACGACCTTATTCCCTGAGCTAAATTCTGTTTACGCCAACAGAAAAAGGAAATGTGATAGTTAAACCCGCCCCTTAAAGGCGGCGCAAAGATAGTACTTTTATTAACAATTGTGAATAAAATAAAAAAGCCCTTGAAAATCAAGGGCTTAAAGGGGAGGCGAGAATGGTTATTGAGCATTTAATCCAAGTTTGAGTCTAGCCAAACCGAAGGCGCAATCGATTATTTACCCTCAAGTGTCATTTGTTTTTCTTTGAGCTTGAGTATTTCAATCTCATTGCGCTTTACTTCTGTTTGAATCAGATATGTTTCTTTGCCGTATTCTCCACGAGCTTTTTCTATTTCAATCTGTTCCTTGAGAGCATTATTTTGTTCTACAAGTGAATCTTGCGTTTTCTTTAATGTGTCAATCTCTTTTTCATTACCCGTTGCACATCCTGAAGCAATGAGAAGCATTGCTATAGCAAGTAAAGACAGGTTAGATTTAAATTGCATGTTGTTGTTTTATTGTTTGCCGTAATTATTCTCCTTCTGTTACTTCTGCCTCTTGCACTTCTGCACCGAACATAAATAATGCGGCAGCGAAATCGCATTGAATTTCATACAATTCAACCATTATGGAATTGTACATTTCTGGAGTGTCCAATTCAGTGTTGTCGTATTTCATTTCCATTTTCGAAATGCAACGTAGGAACTGTCCGTTATCGTCGCTCATGCTTTGCATCCACTGCATATCTTTCGCTGCTTGATCAGGGTTATTCGTAACGTAAGTGAGCAATGCGGTATCGAATTCGTCCTGTGTTTCTGCAATTAATTTGAATCTTACGATTTCGCGAAAGGCGGGGCTGACATTGTTTTCAATAATGTGTGAGCATTCACAAATGTCTATCGCTGCGCGACGCTCAAGGGATTGAGCATTGATGTTGGTACTAGCTAAGCATGCGATAGCTAGCGCAAGGGTAAAGATTAGTTTTTTCATTATTCAGCGTTTTGTGTTTCTGGTTCGCCTTTGATGCGTTTCAATGCAAGTTCTTTAGCGAAGTCTACAAATACTTTGTAAGCTTGTGTAAAGGTAAAACGGTCTTCGAAAGTTTTGTAAATAATATTTCTCCGTGCCATACCGTTCAACAAAGTTCTTCTGCTCTCATTGTCGCGCAAGGTCTTGTTGCTTTCAATAAGATCAATGAATGAACTATTTAAAAAGTAGTTGTCAATTTCTTCGAAAGTAAATTCATTGAAGTCGAAAGACTCAATGAAGTTGCGTCCGTCACGATCCAACTCATAGCTAAGAATGGCAATGAAAATGCTCACATCGCGCGAGAAATTTTCTTGAGTGTCTTTGCTGAGCAGGTAACTGAACTCGGGCTTCATGATTAATTCTAGGTCGAAAGAAATCTTGAAGAATTCGGCGTAGAACGATTCGTTTTCTTTCAGACTGTTGAAGTGTTCTTCGTTGTTCAACAAGAACTTTCCACTCATGAGTTCTTCAACAATTTGTCTATGGTGCGCTGGATATACCATGTTATAATTTTATAGCGGGTTCAATTTTCAATTTAGGTACATCGAGAATCGATGTTGTGGTTTCAATGGAAACACGTTCGCTTTTCTTCGAATAATCGATTTGCAATTCTTCATCGAATAACAGTCCGGTTACAGCAAAGAATTTGTCTGTTTCAATTTGATCGAAGTCTTTTTTCAACGCTTTGAAACACCATCCAAAGAAGTCATTCACAGGCATACTTGCCGAAAGTTTTTCCTTGAATAAGGTTCTGTCGAAAATCCAACGGTCGAAATCAGCTTCTGAATTTTCCACAATAACAGGCGCTTCAATTTGAAACTGCTCGAAAAATTCGCGCACTTTGAAGTACATGTCTTTCGCGTAAACCATCGTGCGTGTTCCTTTCAACAAAGGCGGAGTTTCCACTTTGTAAGGATTGCGCAAGAACTCGATGAACCCTGTTAGGATAAGCGATTCTGTGCGAATACGTTCGAGTAAAGGAAGAAGTTCGTTAGTCAGAATCTTCGATTGTTTCAACAGGTCTTGGTTGGTTTGAATCAGTTGCGTGTATAGTTTTTCATATTCACTGCGCGTGGTTTCGTCGGAGTAGTCGAGACGTTTTCTGTTCGCGTATTCACACACTTCAACCAACTTGCTGGTTACCGATTCACTGTGATTAACATCGAGAATGCGGTTCAAAGGAAGAATGTAGTATTCAATCCAAAAGGAAGCTTTGTGAACTTTTTCGCGGTACTGCACGCGGTCAATGTTCGATTTCAAATCGCGTGTTTCTGCCAATAAACGGAAAGCGTTTCGTTCAACTAGATCAACGAATTCGCGCACTTGTCCGGAAAGATTTTTAATTCTTTCCTGAAGAATATCGCGGTCGGAATGTTCGCTTTTGCGAATTTTCATGAACAATTCAGCAATGGCTCCTTTGTATTTTTCAATGGTTTCTGGAAGAAGTGGTTTGAATTCAAACAACAAAAATTCCATTAACTTGAAATACACATCGCGCATTTCGTAATCACTTCCAATTGAACGAACAACGCGGTATTCGCGCAAACGACTTTTCATTTGCGCACCGTGCTTATGACAAATCATATCGAATACTTCCTTCGTAATGATACCGTCTTGTTGTTGGTATTCAAACAAGTCGCGCACTACATCGAAGTACGTGTTCAGGAAGTTTAATATGGTCCGTGGTTCGGCTTTAATCATTTTTCTTCTGATTCTAAATGGTAGCAAACTTTTACTTCTTCAATGTCTTGAATGTTTGAAGGGTAAAGGCTTGCGAAGTTTGGGGCAGTTAATAATGTTGACATTAGTTTTCAGATATTTTTAGGTCTTCACGACGCACAGCGTGCTGCTTGTCGTTCAAATTAATTTTTCCTTTCGAACGGAAGATGAAGTAATACTTCGAGAATCCGTCATATGGCTGCGGTGCAGCGAAGATTGGAAGAAAGTTGTGCTCTTTACAGAACTGAACCAATTGCGGACGGTTATGCTCGTCAATGGTTCCAATCTCATCGATGAACAAGGCAATCTTATTCTCTGGCGCCGAAACAGCTAAACGGTTGATAATAGCCATAACGATAACCAAACGAATCATACGGTCAGTTCCATCCGATTCAACTTGTTCTTTCAAGTCAACTCGCTTCAGTTTTCCTTTTACATCGAGATGCAATTCAATATCGAATAGGTCTTCGAAGTCAATGGTCTTTCCGCTGTCGAGGTATTGATTCAAGATTTTTAAATCTTCGCCTTGCTCAAATTCGAAAGCCAATTGCGAATTCAAATTTTCAATCGAAGCAATTCTTTCAAGATCGAACAATACGCGCTTGTTATCTACGAGTTCAATACGAAGCGATTCAATGTTCGAGATTCTGGTTTTTGCCAAGCTCTCGTTGAAGCGATTGTATACGAACGTTTTGAATTCTTCGTAACGTTTGCGAAGGTTGAATGCAGGGTTTGCAAACTGCGTAGAGATACTTCCCAATAGACCATCGATACTTTTTACTTTATCGTTGATACAAGCAATTTCATCTTCAACATATTTGATGAATTCTTCTTCATCGGCCATTGCTGAATTCGTTTTGAAACGCAAGTGATCGAACATGCGGTCTTTGTTGCCTTTCAGCGTATCGCGATCGGTATTCGAGATTTTGATTTTTCCGTAAATCTCATCCAACGATTCTGTTGTATCGAATTCTGTTGGAATAATTCCGAAGGTTTCAATTTCAGCTTTTCTTCTTTTCAATTCAATCAAACGCTCTTCGCTGCGACGCGTCTCTTCGCGCAATGAATCGAGTAGGAGAGTTTTGTCGGAAAGTTCTTTTTTCAACTTACTCAAATCACCTTCGCACTTTTCTTTTTCGGCCTTCATGGTGCGTAGTTCTTTTCCTACCGCTTCGGCTTCTTTTTCGAGTTTAGGTTTGCTCTTAAGCTTGTTTAACTTCTCTTTCACTTCATCAATGTCAGAAAGAATCGTACTCAATTCTTTCTGTGCTTTGTCGAAGTTCAAGGCAACAGCCCAAAGTTTTTCAAGTTCTGCTTTTTCTCTCTTCAATTCTTGAAGTTCATCTTTCAATGATTTTACTGAAGGAATGTCTGCAAGAACTAAATCTTTTGGCAAGGTGATCTCACCGTCGAAGATGCTCAAAGTGGTTCCAGCTTTGGTGATTTTTTTCTTCACCAATTTGCTTGGAAGTGCCGCGAATTCTTGAGAAAATACGGTGTTCAAAATTTTACGAATGTCGTCTTTCGCAGTGATCTTGTGAATTAACTGGTCGTCGTAATTTTTAATTTGTGCTTCAAGCTTACCGCAGGTCATGTCAATCTTTTGAAGCTTCGCTTCCAAGTTCTTCGAGTCTAATTTTTGATTCTCGACCATGGTTATACGAACCTCAGATTCGCGACGTTTTGCGTCGAGATTCAAAAGTGATTCTTCCAAGAATTTCTTCCCTTCGAAAGACGCAATTTCATCGAGTTGTGTTTGAAGATTGATGAATGTTTTTTCTTGAATCTCAACTTCCAATTCGCGCTTACCTAAATCACGGTTTAACTCTTCTTGCTTCGGTTTAAGTTTTTCATTCAGATTAAGAAGCGTTGTTTGATATTGCTTTTCTTTTTCTAAACGAGAACTGTCTAGTTCATTGATCACTCCGTTGTATTGTTTATCGAAGGCATAAACCAAATCGCTAACGATGCGAGTTTTCGCTTTGAACAAATTCACAACTTCACGGAATTCTTCGAACTCTTTTTGAATGCTTTTCACCGTGCGGATTTCTTCGTTGATACGAAGCAAATCGTTGATGTCTTTTTTATTTTTCTGTGAAAAGCTTAAGCCTTCGTTCTCACGATTATCGGCAACAATCAAGCTTTCCTTTAGGGTTTTGTTTGTGATTAACTTCGAGTTAATCAGATAGCGATAAACTTTCGAGAAATTGTTTGAAAGTCCGTCTGTGCGAACGCTGTCTTCCAACCAAATAGCAGCATCGTTCTTTCTTCCTCTCGAGTAAACGGTATTGAAGACTTCTGTTTTACTCTTGAATAAATAAAGCTCAACGCCAGCCGCTTTCAGTTCATCTTGAACTTCATCCCATTTGCGAATGCGTTGGTGTGCGCCTTCACTTTTAAAGAAGTTGTCGGAATTGTATTCTCCAGTAAAACGGAAGTATTCCAATTCTCCATCGCTGTCTCGTTTAACAAGTATGCAATAGTTGGAATCGTTCTTCTTGATTTCGAAAATAATGTAACTCTGGTTGTGAGTAGGGAAGTAGTGGTGAATGGTTTCCTTGTCTCCACGGCGCTGTCCGGAAAAGGACATCTTCGATCCATCTACAATGAACAAGAAGTTCAAGGTGTAAATAAGGGTTGACTTACCAACGTTGTTTGGACCTACCAATTGCAATGAATCGCAATCGTCTAAACGCATTTCCGCGTTCACATAGGTGCTGGTGTTTATCCCAATAATTCGGGTTATCATACGAAAAAGTTTAGGTCATGTGTTGTGCGACAAATTCGCACCGAACACACAAATCTAAACGGCTTGCGTCGCTTCGAAAAGGAATGTTAATAAATGTGGAAAAGTAGGCTTTGTGCTACTTGCGCTTATTCTCGAAGAACTGTTTCAGAATGGAAGCGCAGTCGTCTTCCATAACCCCTCCAATCCATTCAGTCTTAGGGTGTAGGAGTTTTTTATCTTCAGTTTGGAAGATGGAAAAGCCTCTTTTTTGATCGAAGGCTCCAAAGACAATCCGACCAATTCTTGTGTTGTAGGCCGCGCCTGCGCACATGACGCAAGGTTCTAATGTTACATAGAGGGTGCACTTATCCAATGATTTTCCACTCAGATACTCAGAAGCGGCTGTGAAGGCTTGCATTTCAGCATGTGCAGTGAAGTCGTGCAGGCGTTCAACCAGGTTGTGTCCACGGGCAATAATACGGTCGTCGGCAACTATGACACAACCAACAGGGACTTCGTCTTGTTCAGCGGCGTAAATGGCCTCTTTAATGGCCATTTTCATGTAAAATTCGTCTTTGTTAGCGTCGTTCAAAATGCGTGGTATCGTTTAAATAATTCACGAAATCTTTGGTCGAGATTTCATTTTCGTTTGCGGTGGGGAAGTTAAATTGTTCCTCCCAATATTTCGCTAAGTATTCTTGTTCGAATTGTCCGGAAGTAGGAATGAGCAGTGCCTTCTTGCCAATGGTCGCCAATTCCATAAGCGTACTGTAGCCAGATCGACAGACGATGTGGGAAGATTCGTTCATCTGAATTTCCAATTCAGTGCTACTGCAATAGCCCAATTCTGTTACTAATTCTGATTTGGGAATAGACTTGCTTTCTCCGGCGACAACAATGGGAAATCCAAGTTGAAGGATTTCCTCAACGATGTCCTTTGCAAATCGAGATCGTTGAGGTTCGGGTCCCGAAAGAATTAAAAGCAATTGTTTTTTTGTTGAAGTTTGAATACGTCTAATTTGACTCAGTGGTCCAATGAATGAAGCGGGAACGCTTGATTTTGTGTTACTCAGATTTCCACTCAACTTTGGCTTATGAATGAAATCTGGAATTTCTATGGCGTTGAAGTTTTTCAAGTTTTTATTTAAAACCAATTGAGGTAGAAATAGAAGCCATTTAGGTCCGGGTAAAGTCAGTTGGTGTGTAAGCAACACCGAATGAACGTTCGGGTGATAAAATCCGTAGCGGTTGTCGGAGTAAATTATGTCGTATAAGTTGTTTTCGAGATGGCTACTTAACCAGGTGTATTCTTTTTTCCAGTTCGCTCGAAAGTCGAATACTCTCAGTCCCAATTTGAAAAACAAACCCTTGCCGCTTTCAATTTGAATGTGGTTGTTGGGAAGGGTGACGTGTACTATAAGTGCAGGAAATTTCTTTCTGAAATAAGTCTCTTGATTTTCAGAGCAAGCGATTTCAACAGTGTTTCCGTCTTGAATGAATTGAGAAATGCGCTCGCTGCCGCGAGTCATGTGTCCGTAACCCCAATCGAGTGCTGCGAAAAGTATTTTTTTCGAAGTGTTCAGGTTAAGGACGAGTTATTCTGATTTCGCGCTGCATGTTGTTTCCTCCTTGTGCGGGAATGAAATAGCCTGTTACTTTTTTCTTCTTGCCGTTGCGGAGAAACGTAATGTTTGCTTCGTCGCCAACGGCATACATATTTAAAATTCCGACAAGTTCATCGAACTCATTGATTTTATTTTTATTCAATTCAACAAGGATGTCGCCTGTTTGTAAACCAAGCGCAGCGCCCAGGCTAGCAGGCACAACAGTTTCAATCATAACGCCTTTTCCTTTGAAGCTTCTCGCCGGTGAAATGCCAATTTTAGCGCTGTTGTCTGGGGCCCCAAATCCGAAAGGCATTTCATTCGGCATCCCGAAAACCATTCCTTCAGGCATTTGAAAGTTGTTGTCGAAGTTGAAATTAAAAGAAGTGTCCATGATTGAAAAGTCAATGTCAGGAAACTGCTTCATTATTCCCTGCATATTTCCCATTTGATCTCCTTCGAAATTAAAAATGAGGGTGTCAGTCTGCCCTGTGCTCGAAGTGTCTATCTTAATAATGGTAACATGATTTTTCTTTTGCACTTGAGCGAAAGAAATTACGCTGATGAAGCAAATGGATAAAAGTGAAAAAAGTGATTTCATGCTGTTGGTATTATTTGAGTTCAAAATTAAAATGAAATTTCAATCAATGAAAAACCTTTTGACGGAATTGAAAGCGTATTGTTCCTGGAAATGGTTTCACCGGTAATAATATTTTTCCCTTGAACGCTTGACTGCGTTATTTCTTTTATCGTATTTATGGGGAAATTAAAAGACTTTTCATTGAGGTTGTAGATGCACAGGATTGCTTTTTTGCCATCGGCAGATTTTCGTGCATATGCATAAGTGTTGTCATTCGGGACAAACTGAGTAAGTCTGCTCGTTGCTAGCCATTCGTTCTTCTTCCGATAATTCAAAAGCGATTGAATGAAATCGAATGCTTCATTTTGAATGTCCGTTCTTCCTTTTCTTTCGAAGGCATTCACTTTGTGGTCTGGCCAACCGCCTGGGAATTCTTCGCGAACATGCGCGTCGGGATCGCAGAATCCCGTCATGAGAATTTCCGTCCCGTAATAAATACATGGAATGCCTCTGAGCGTTAGCAGCATGGCATGTGCCATTTTCCATTTTTCGAAATCTTTGTTTAATAGAGAGTAGATGCGAGCTAAGTCATGGTTGTCGAGGAACGTAACTAAGTTTTCTGGCTTGGAATAAAGATGATCATGCGCCAAGTCTAATTCAATTCGTCTTAAGCCTTCTTCCCAACCAAATGGTTCTGTAAGTCCTTTGGTCACTGAGAAGTACAATTGAAAATCGGTCACGCCGTCTAATTTCGAATCGAAATTTTGTCCAACTTTTTTTCCTTCCGGAAACCAAGCTTGAACGGCTGAACCTTGCACCCAAGTTTCTCCGAATAAAAAGAAATTTGGATACTCTCTTTTAACAGCCGCGTTCAAATTCGACATGAATAGTTGATCGGGATAGCTATAGGTGTCAATTCGAAACGCATCGATGTTTCCCATTTCAATCCACCAAATTGAATTTTGAATGAGGTATTTGGAAAGGTGAGGGTCTTGCTGATTAAGGTCTGGCATGTGCCTGTCAAACCAACCGTTCGCCATAAGGTTCTTGTCGTATTCGCTAGCGTATGGATCCATCATGGTTTCAGCGCGATAGTTGGTCTTGGTGTAGGTGGGGAACCAATGAAACCAATTGCTGTCGGGCATCTCACGAAAAAGTCTGTGCTGATCTCCCCAGTGGTTATACACGACATCCCAAACATGTTTTATTTCCTTTTTCTTCATACTTGTAGTCAGGGAATACAATTCTTCCAGTGTTCCAATGCGCGGATCTATTAAATAAGAGTCGGTTGTTGCATAACCGTGGTATGAGTCTATTTTTTCGTTGTTCTCAACAATCGGGTTTATCCAAAGAGCAGTGAATCCTAGGTCAGCGATATAGTCGAGATGGTTTTGAATTCCTTTCAAATCGCCACCACGTCTACCTTTTAATTCATCGCGGTGCGCACCTTGGAAATAATTCGTTACAGTATCGTTACTCGCATCGCCATTTGCAAAGCGATCGGGGAAAACCATGTATATAGCGTCTTCCTGAGAAAGGCCTTTAGGTAAAGTTGCTTTTGGATTAATGGAGTAGGGATGAACGGCGGTTGCGGTGTGTCCTGCTTTTGAAATTTCAAAGAAAAGGTAGTTGCTTTTTGGCTGACTTAAAATGGTTAGATTAACAAAATAGTAGTTGTTCAATTTAGACTTTTCAACGCTTTTTATAGTCGCGTATTTCGCGCTTACTGAGTCAAGCGATATGCTCAATTTTTCCGGACCATTCGAATAGAATAGGAGCTCAACTTCTTTATTGTCCATGCCGCTGAACCAGTTAGGAGGGTCAATACGACTGATGTATTCGGAATTTTGACCGAAGACAAAACAGGACATGAACATCAGAATTGTGGAAAAGTATAGGGAACTTTTTTTCATGATTTGCGTCTAAGAGGAGTGTGAAACACTTTTTCGATATATCTTTGGAAAGTGTTAAAAGTACACGAACTACAGTAATCTAATTTAAAAACCTATGAAAAAAATTTTTACATTTTGTTTCGTCGCGTTAACTGCAATGATGGCTCAAGCCGTTGATGTAACGTTTAATGTGGACATGACTGGTCAAACAGTAAGCGCAAATGGCGTGCACATGGCTGGAAATTTCAATGATGTTAACTATGATGGAACTGTTGAGAACGCAGCCTATGTTAACTGGAATCCTGGAAACCAACCTGGATCTATCGCTTTAGCAGATCAAGGAAATGGTATTTGGTCTGTAACCTTGAACTTGGTTTCAGAGCGTTATGAGTTTAAGTTCATCAACGGGAACGATTGGCCATTTGCCGAAGATGTTCCAGCTGCTTGTCAAGTTGAAGTAAATGGAAACGACAACCGTTTCTGGTCTATTTCTGGATTGAACACGTCTGAGAGCATGACTGTTTGTTACGCATCATGTGCTGCTTGCGGAGAGAACACCGTTCGTTTCCGTGTAGACATGACTCAAGAAGCTGCAGGTGTTAACCCAGCAGGTATCTTCGTTGCAGGTGACTTCCAAGGATGGAATCCAGCAGGATCGCAATTGATTGATCCAGATGGAAACGGTACTTTCGAAGGTTACTTCTCTATTGGTGCTGCTACTTCAGCTCAATTCAAATTCATCAACGGTAATGACTGGGCGTTCGCTGAAGGTATTCCAGCTGATTGTAATGTTGCAGGTAACCGTGTAATTGATGTAGTTGATGCAAACACTGTTGTAGACGTTATTTGTTTCAGTGCTTGTGGTCCTTGTCAAGCTCCAACCCCAGTGTTGTTCCGAGTAGACATGTCTTTACAAACAGTTAATGCTAATGGTCCTCATGTAGCTGGTTCTTTCCAAGGATGGACACCAAGTGATCCGGCGACATTGATGACTGACCTTGACGGCGACAACATCTATGAAGTAACTCTTTTACTTCAACCAGGTACTTATCAGTACAAATTCGTGAACGGTGCTGCTTGGGGAGATGGTAGCGAGTCGATTCCAGCTGACTGTAATGTAGGTGGAAACCGTGAGGTTGTTGTTGCTGCAGATCCAGTTGTTGAACACTTCTGTTACAACCAATGTGGTGCAGAGTGTGTCGTTGATCCAGCGGCTGCTGATATCACTTTCCGAGTGAATATGTTCTCTACAGCTCCGAGTGCTGCAGGCGTTTGGATGATTGGTGGTTTTACAACTCCAGTATGGCAAGCAGGTGCAGTTCAAATGACTGATGACAACTTAGACGGAGTTTATGAGTGCACTGTAAACGTTTCTGGTGTTGCTGATATTCAGTACAAGTTCGTTAACGGAGATGTTACTGTTTCAACCAACGAAGAAAGCGCAGGTCTTGTAAATTGTGGAATTTCAAACGGAATTGGAGGTTACAACCGCATTCATACACGTACCGGTCTTGCTGAAGTGTTGAACACAGTATGTTTCGATTCTTGTGCTGATTGTATTATCAGTGTTCAAGAAGCAATGGCATTAACAGTGTTGAATGCTTACCCAGTTCCAGCAAACGAATTTGTAACTCTTTCTTTCGGTCAAGTAAAATCTGCTCCTATCACTGTTCGTGTAATGAACAACTTAGGTCAAGTAGTTTCTACTCAGTTCTTGGGTAACCTTCCAACTGGAAACAACCAAGTTCGTGTAAACCTTGAAGGTGTTGCTAGCGGAATCTATGCTATCGAATTGTCAAACGGATTAGACAAGACTGCTGTACAAATCGCAGTTCAATAATTCATTTGAACAGGTTAACTTTAAAAAAAGGCTGCCGAAAGGCAGCCTTTTTTTATGCTCAAGAATTACTTGAATGTTGGTAGTGAAAAAAGTATAGAAAAAAAACAAACCCCCGAACGTTTTCGAGGGTTTGCTTTACCTTAACTAAAAAGACCCACAGCAGAAGCTGCAAATGGACTTAACGGCCGCGAAAGTACGTCAGTACTTGAGTTCTTTCAAACAAATATTCAGTTGAGTTTTGAACATTGAATTGCTTATTCAATTCCAAGTAAAATACGGTGACTTATTCCGTTCATTGTGAATTGAATAATTCTTGGACTGTTTGATTTTGCTATGCAAAATGAAGAGTGATTGTTTGAAGATATGTGGACTAATCTTCCGTTTAAATCAAAAATGCGAATGTCAGATGCTTCAGAACTGAAGTCAATAACAAACTCGTTTTCTAAATTTCGAACAACATATTTTTTTTCGAATTCTGAAATACCATTGTCAAGAATCTGTATTTCCCAATATCCTTGCGAAGTTCTACCGCAAGCGTCAATGGCTGAATAGCTTAATGAGTAAACTCCGGTGTTCGCATATGTATGTTGTGGTGAGAAGTCCGTCGAGTAATTTCCATCTCCAAAATCCCAAGTGAAATTCCAACTTGAAACAGATTGATTATTCAGTTGAAGTGTTAAGCCATCTGATGTGGTGTTGACAAGAATCGCGGGGTCATATTCACCGACGTGCCATTCCAAAAGGTTGTTGTACACGACAGATTGTGCAGCTAATCTAATTTTTTCCGCAACAACAGGATCTAATGTTGAACTGTACGTAATAAGGGTAGGGTCGGTTCTGAAGATTACAGTGATCATGCTGCAGGCTGCGGCATATGTGCCTTCAAGCGAAGGGTGACTGCCATCGGCAGCATACAAATTTATTTCAGGGTAATTGGTTCGAATGTACTTCCAGAGTGCTCCAACTGGAGAGAGTATGGCTTGGTTCTCAATAGCCATTTGTCTGTAACGCAAATTAAGCAGGCTATCCATTCCTTCGTAAGTGCATACAGGCGGCCAAGACGCGCAGTTCGAGGCATCTCCGTTCTGTCTTCCCCATGTCATGTAGAAGATTGTTTCTGCGCACGAATCAGCGGCTAGGATTTGTTCGTTCAAAGTAGTAGCAAATGGAAAACACTCTGCAGCCACTTGCGAATCAGGAAAGGAGGGAAGTTGACTTTGCTCTTGAAGCACAACATAGTCCCAATTGCCTTGATTGATTAAGCTTTGTGATGTTGCATTCGTGGTATGTACTTGGAAAGTAGTCCCTCCGGGAGTGCTGCTTGCAATCTCCATTGGAAAACCTGCAAAGCCAATACTTAAAGCACAATCTGCCGTTAATTGAGGAAGGTTGTTCACAGCGGTGTAACTGTTTCCTACAAATAGAACACGTGTTTGTGCATTCAAAAAGTTAGCGCAAATCGCCAAACCCGCGCACATAAATAGTTTCTTCATATTACTTAAATGTCACTGGAGCAACTGTTGATTTTCCGTCTCGAATAAATTCAACTTCGGTTGAATCACCTTCGTTGAATTTGCCTAACGCTTCCATGTATGAACTCATGTCTGCAATTTTATTTTCACCAAGACGAACTACAATGTCGCCTTGCTTCAATCCGGCTAATGCGGCTGGACGATTTTCCTTTACGCCATCGATGCGCATTCCAACACCGCTGAACATGTAATCGGGCATAACGCCGAGCGTTACTTTAAATGCTGAGTTGGTTGGCTTGGGATCTATTGTTTTGGTGAATTCCAATTTCGAATGACCATTCATTTCAACACACATGGCAAACATGTAATTTACCACTTCATTCAATCCTTCGTAATTGATTTTATCGAAGTCGTCGCTTGGCTTGTGGTAGTCGCTGTGCTGTCCTGTAAAGAAATGCAAGACAGGAACATTCACATTATAAAAAGAACTGTGATCGCTAGGACCAATTCCACTTTTGTCGAATATCAATTTGAAATTTGTCTTGTTGTTTTTCGTAAGCCAGTTCTCAAATTCAGGCGAAGTACCTGTTCCACTAATGGAAAGGGCATGCTCTGCGTTTAACCTTCCAACCATATCCATGTTCATCATGCAATTCACGGTTGTCAAATCAATCGTCGGGTTCTTGCTGAAGTAGTTACTTCCCCACAATCCTTTTTCTTCGCCACTAAAGGCAATGAAGAGGTAGTTGTATTTATTGGTGGAAGCGGATGGGTCTGCTTTTAATTTGCGTGCTAACTCAAGCATGGCAGAAACACCACTTGCGTTGTCATCTGCTCCGTTGTGAATAGCGCGCTCTCCAGTCCATAAACTGTTCTCATCACCCCAACCCAAGTGGTCGTAGTGTGCACCAATAATGATTGTGTTCGCAGCACCATTGTCAATGTATCCAACAACATTTTTCCCGTTGATTTCCTTAACCAATGATTTGCCCATCTTCAGGCTATCTCCAACCTGATGAACTTGTCCATGTCCTTGCGGAATGAATGAAAAAGCTTGGAAGAATCCGAGTGTTCCTTTGGGAAGTAATCCAATTTTTAAAAACTGATCTTGAATGTAACCACCGGCTTTATCTGCTCCAGGAGTTCCAATAGCACGTCCTTCAAACGCATCACTTGCTAACACTGCCACGTCTGTCTTTAAATTTGGGACAGAATCAGCTGATTTTTTTTCGTGCGATAGAACGGTGCAGCTCGCAAATGCGACAGCTACAAATAGTTGGAGCAAAAACTTTTTCATGACGCGAATTTAGGGACGATTCAATATAGTTTTCAATTCTTCGTTACCTTCGCTATATGAGGAGTGTCAGTCTTTTTTTCTTCGTTTTTCTTTCGCTTGTAGGATTTTCTCAAACCATTCGTATTGAAGGAAGAGTGCGTGATCCTCATGGACAGGGGATTCCCAATGCGATTATCGTTAACAACAGAACCAAGACAGGTAGTTTTGGAAATTCAAATGGTTTCTATTCTATAGTTTGCGAGAAAAACGACACGTTAAGCATTACCGCTTTGAGCTATTACACCCGTCAACTTTGCATGAAAGACTCGCTTTTAAAGGATGTGTATCACCCCACAATATTCCTCGATGACCGAACCTATATGCTTCCAATAGTTGAGTTAATTTCACCGCGGGATTTAGAGGCTATTGAAAAAGATTTAATGCGATTGGGATTCAATGAAAACCAGTTTAAAACATCATCCTTCAGCAGTCCAATCACATTCTTGTACGAGCAGTTCAGCAAACGTGAAAGAAGTAAACTTGAAGTTTCGTTCTTGGAATATGAAGATCGGAAACGCGCCCTGTTAAAGGAACTTTTTCATTTGTATGTAGACTATGATATTATTGAATTAACAAACGATGAATTCGATGCATTCATCGATTTCATGAATGTTAGCGATGAGTTCATTCGTCAAAGTTCGCAGTATGAATTTTTAATATTTGTTAAAGAAGAATTTCAACAATACAAAATTTGGCGAAGAGGGAAAAGGGAGTGGAAGGAAGATGATTTTAACTACGATAAAGACTAATTCCTTTTGGTGTTTTGAGTAAAAACCCCACCGCATTTGTAAAAACCTGCATTTCGGTCGTAGTAATAAACTAACAGTTGGTAATTGTTTTCTGTTGCAGCGTGATTACCTATTGCAAAATTAATTTCTTCTCGATTGCTTGAAGGTTCAATGCGAAAGCGATAGTTATATACTCCTTGCTTCAAATACATGGTCGCTTCATAAGCTTTTTTGGTTTCGCTGTAGTTGCAAGTTATTTTTTGATTCCATTCGTTTCCACATTCGATAACTACTTTGTTTGGAAGCACGGGAGAGGTCAATTCAAAATGCACATAAACGTAATCACTGGTAAGATCGTCATCGTCGTATAATTCGCTTGAAATGAGGCAGGCTCCATTAAGATCTGAACGGCTGTTGTAGGCGAGGTTCATTTGGTTCTGACTCGGATAAAGAAAAACGTGGTTTTCGGTTCCCACATAGGCGCTGCTTTGAACATTGAAGCCATTCACGCGTAAATCTTTGGTTTCGAAAGCCTCCCATTCCCCTCCACCAGGAAATTCATTTTCGCCATTTGAAAAGTCGTAAACAAGAACATTGTTGGGAGCAATGTAAGTGGGTTGGAAATTCATTTTGCCATCTTCCCATCTTCCGTTTTGCAGAATTACAGGAACCACTTTTTGCATGTCGTATACAGGAGTGTTTGCCAATGAAATAGAGAAGTCTACTTCTTGGTGCGATTGAAGATGTGCGATTGAAGAAGCTCTTTTTAATGTCATAACGCCATTTAATCCATGATCTCCTTCAACATAAACGACTATGCGATAACCCAAGCGTATCGATGTTTCATTGAAATCACTTCCTTCGTGAACAGCCACGTAATAGTTTCCTGATTGAATGAATCTCGACATGTTGTTGGGTAATTCAAATCTATAGTGATCGAATACAGCAGCTGTATGAATAGAGTTTTCGGGATAAGGAATTCGTTGACTTGTGAATCCTTGAATAACATCCATGGGGTTACTGTCATCGAAATTCCAATAAGGATCGCAATGAAAAATAGAGTAATACAAATCTTCATCCGGGGAAGTCTGAACATCGAATTCAAATTGAATGGCATCGTTGCTCAGAAGATTTAAGAATGGACCAGATAGAGGGGCATTCTTTGCATGCGCTTCAACAGAAAAATAATTGTAATCGGGATTAACGTAGTTGCTATTTGTTGTTGGGATTTGTGCAAGAGAAGATTTGCCAATCCAAAGCAAAAGAGCAAGCAATGTATAGTTAAGGATTGTTGAAGTATTCCGCATGAAGTAAAGTTATTCAGATTATTTTTGTAACATGAAAAAAAATGTGTCTTTCCTGTTTTTAGCGCTAATGTTTGGAAGCTTGCTTTTTCAGTCATGCGGAAATAAGAGCGCGACGGATAATGGACTAATCGGAAGAGATTACGATCGTGATTTTTTGGGAATGAAATACACAGTGAGTGTAGTTGGCGACACAACAGATTATTCATTTGCATTTGATTCCATTGAAAGTGCTGTTCGCATGCACATCGATGCGAGCAACCCGAACAGCACGTGTATGCTTTACAACTATTCGAATGCTGAATCGGGATTTTTTGAGTTTACGGATAACAATCGTATCATGGGAGTAATGCTAACGATGGCAAGAGAATTCAATTATCGTTCAGGAGGATGTTGGGATTTTACACTTTCTCCTGCCCAAGTGGCTTGGCTTCCTCAAATTTTGAATCCAACACCTAAGGTTCCGAACATTGATTCTTTGAAGGTTTTTACGGGCATGTATGCTGCGAATGTTGATGTTGAAGATGTTGAAGAAAATGGAATGTACAAGTCTACCCACATTAGAAAGAACAATGCTAAAGTTCAAATTGATTTGTTGAAGTTTGGCAGTGCCTTGGTACTTGATAAAATTGTAGAGTACTTGAAAGAGAAAAACAATACAATCAAACAAGCGGTAGTGAAGACAGATGTTTGGCATGCGGGATTCGGTGCAGCTGTAGATAGTTTGAATGTGTTGGATATGCGCACATCTGGACAGAACACAGGAAATTTGCTTCGCCTGGTGAATCGCGCTTACGCAACATTCGATGCAAGAAACAAATTGTCTTTGCTTGATCCTAAAACGCTTTCTCCGGTGCAAAACGAAATGTACCAGAGTTATGTGTCAGCAAAAACGATTGTCGAGTCTTATGTTTTTGCAGAGGCGTTTATGGTCATGGGTGTGGAAGGAATCGGTTCTTTTTATGAAGCCAATGCCGACAGTGATATTCAATCGTTGGTTTATTTCATGAAGTCAGATTCCGAGCGCGCTTCAGCGTCTACGGAGAATTTCAATAAAATGATGGTGGCCTCTTCGAACCAATAAGATGGGAAACAAATTAATCTTGGCTATTGAAAGCAGTTGCGATGAAACTTCAGCGGCTGTTTTGTTGGGGACAAAAGTTTTATCAAATGAAGTTGTAACTCAATTGCAACATGCGCAATACGGCGGAGTTGTTCCTGAGATAGCGAGTCGTGCTCATCAAACGATGATTACAGCCGTTGTGCATGCAGCATTGCAATCGGCAAATAAAGAGTTGAAAGATTTAGAGGCCATAGCCGTGACGCAAGGTCCAGGCCTTATGGGGTCTTTGTTGGTTGGAATTTCATTTGCAAAGAGTTTGAGTTTGGCTTTGGATATTCCACTTGTAGGAGTGAATCACATGCAAGCACACATTCTTGCTCATTTAGCTGAAGATTGTGAAAAGCGTCCTGTATTTCCTTTTTTGAATTTAACTGTGAGTGGCGGACATACCCAATTGGTGGTGGTTCATTCCCCAACTCGAATGGAGGTAGTAGGCGAGACCATTGATGATGCCGCAGGGGAAGCGTTTGATAAGGCAGCGAAAGTTTTAGGATTGGATTATCCCGGGGGGCCTTTACTCGATAAAATGGCTCAATCGGGTGATGCGAAGAAATTCAGCTTTCCCATTCCGAAAGTTGAAGGTTTGAATTTTAGTTTTTCAGGATTGAAAACGTCATTGCTTTATTTCTTGCGAGATAGCCAAAAGGAAAATCAAAATTTTATTGAAGAAGAAAGAATGAATCTATGCGCGTCGTTTCAACATACTGTGGTAACTTATTTACTTCGACAAATACAAAGAGGGGTAGAATCAACAGGAATTAATCAAGTGGCTATTTGTGGAGGTGTTTCCGCGAATAGCGAATTAAGAAAACGATTGGTTCAATTCGGATTGAAAAATAATGTTGAAGTGTACATTCCTCCGTTCAAGTATTGCACAGATAATGCGGCCATGATAGGTGTAGCAGCCCATTTCCTTTTACAAGAAAATCAAGTTTCAGATTTGAAAATGGTTCCTTTAAGCAGATATCCGTTATAAGTTCTTGTACTTGTAAAGTGGATCCATTTCGCTATCAGGCCCCACGGTAATTAAGGGCTTAATAATTCCATTGTTTAGTCCGTATACCCAACCGTGAACCAAGGGCATCTCTCTTTTTTTCCATGCACCTTGAACAATGTTGGTTTCTGCTAAGTGATGAACTTGTTCTAGAACGTTCAATTCGACTAAGCGATCGAATTGTTGTTCTTCGTTTTGAATGGCTTGCAGTTCGGCTCTGTTTGATTTGTATACATCTTTAATGTTGCGTAGCCAATTGTTAATTAGGGGAAGATAATCATTGCCCATAGCAGCTTTGACACCGCCGCAACCGTAGTGACCACAAACAATGATGTGCTTTACTTCTAAGACATCAACAGCATAGGTTAAAACGCTCAGCAAGTTTATATCGGTGTGAACCACCATGTTCGCAATGTTTCTGTGCACAAATATTTCACCAGGGGCGGTGCCGGTAACCTCATTTGCAGGCACACGGCTATCTGAACAGCCAATCCACAAATATTCGGGAGTTTGCAGTGCAGCTAATTTTTTGAAATAATCTGGGTTTTCTTCGATGCGATCTTCAGCCCAAGCTTTGTTATTCAATAAGAGGTTTTCAATGACTGACATGACTTAAAGTTTTATGTTTTTTAGTACCTCGGGTAATTCGCCCCAGTTATTTTTATTTAATTCAATTCGAACGTTTTTAACCTTTGAACTTACGATGAAATCTTGAAGAATTTCCAAAATATCGGGATCCATAAACTCACATTTCCGAGCGTCAATTAATAAGAAGCTTCCTTCGGGAATTTTCAATAAGGCTTTTTTCAATGAAGGTTTATTTAGGAATGAAACTTCTTTGCGGAAACGTAGAATAGCATCGTTGTTATCGCCTTTTGTAACCCGAATGGCACTTTTGAAGTTTGAGCGAATAACGAAGAATAATCCGAATGCAAGTCCCACTATCACACCTTTCAACATGTCGCTGAAATAGATAGCCAAAAACGTAGCAATGAATGGAAGGAATTGAGCAATACCTTCCTTCCACAAATCTTTGAAAATGGCTGGTTTTGTAAGCTTGAATCCAACCATAATTAATATTGCAGCCAAGGCCGAAAGTGGAACCATGTTTAAGTACGGTCCAAGGAACAATATGGCCATCAATAACCAAACTCCATGCATGAATGCAGACCATTTAGTTTTGGCACCTGCCAATCTATTTGATGAACTTCGAACAACTACAGACGTTACAGGTAATCCGCCCAACAATCCACTTACTGCATTTCCAATGCCTTGTGCAAGCAACTCGCGATTTGGAGGAGTGATACGTTTCTGATCGTCGAATTTATCGGTCGCTTCAATGTTTAAAAGCGTTTCAAGTGATGCAACTATTGCAATAATTGCAGCTTGCATCCAGACAGTTGTATTTAGGAAGTTGGCGAAATTTAACTTATTCCAAATGAATAAACTTGAGGCTGTTTCTAATGAGGGCAATTGTATGAAATGTTCGGCTTCCAACTGTTCTGTAATTCCAAAATATTTGGAAGTGATGTTGAGTATTATTCCAACAACCACAACGATAAGAAATGGAGGCGCAATCTTTAATAGAAGGGTGTTCTTCATTCTTTTTGAGTCGAAGAAAATGAGCAGGAGCAAACAAGTTAATCCAATAACGACTGCCTCACTGTGAATAGTTGCATGAAAGAGTTCTGTAATAGTATTGTTTCCATCTGCTTGAATAAAGTTTTCATCACCTTCATAGTCTCCATCGTAACCAACTAAATGCGGAATCTGCTTGAAGATGAGAATGAATCCAATGGCTGCCATCATTCCTTTAATAACGGAAGTAGGAACAAATTCGCCGAAGAACCCAACTCTTAAAGCGCCGAAAATAATTTGCAAAATTCCGGCAAGGAAGACACTTGTGAAAAATAAGTTTAAGTCATTGTTAAGGCTTGAAATTGCAGTGGTAACAACTACAATAAGTCCAGCTGCTGGACCAGAAACGCTCAATTGAGAGCCACTTAAAAGACCAACAATTAATCCTCCGGCGATACCAGAGATTACTCCAGTTATTGCTGGAAGGCCTGTCGCAAATGCAATTCCTAAACACAACGGAAGTGCAACTAAGAACACAACTAACGAAGCCGAAAAGTCGTTTTTATGTGGAAGAATTAGTTTCATGTCTTTAGTTAAATTGTGTTTTCAAAGTTGAGACTGTTGTAATAATTCCCTAAATCTAATCGAAGTTTTCGAATATACTCTTCCTTCAACCAATCTAAATAACTGTCGGTACTCTTTGAAATACAGTAACTGTATTGTTTCATTCGACTCTTAATGTCTTGATCAAGAATTTTCAAAAGTTCGAATGCTCTATCTAATGTTGGAGCATTCTCTTGAATGATGGTTGCATGCTGCTGCATGCTTTTATCCAAGACACTTTTTCCTTTGCCTCCGAAACGTGTAATGCGCAAGTACTCTTCCTTTATATCGAAGTCGATTACCGGAGAAAGTGCAAACATATCGCGAATCTCTGGTGACATTTCGTATTTCATTTCACGCGACATCTGCTCGTCGCTGACAATGCTTTCAAGATAGTTATGCGGATGCGCAAAGATGTCGAACCAATCGATGAATTGCTCCCAAAGACCGAATCGCTTCGCATTGTTTCCTAAATCAATAACTGTAAATTCTTTTTTCTCTCCGAAAATTCTGGAACCACGTCCAATCATTTGATGGTAAAGCGTCAATGATTTTGTCGCGCGGTTAATAATAATAGTCTCAACCGAAGGTTCGTCAAATCCTGTAGTTAAAATTGAAACAGATGTTAAAACAGCATCTGGTTTTGTCTTGAACCATTCCAGTATTTCTCTTCGTTCTTGCTCGTTGTGGGTGTTGTCTAAATGTCGAATTTCATATCCTTGCTCGCGAAACAAATGAAACACTTGCTTCGAAGTATTAATTCCGTTATTGAAAATTAGCGTCTTTGTTCCTTTGGCTTTTTGTTCAAAGGCATAAAGCAGCTTTTCCTGCATATACATATTTCCATATAACTTTTCGGAACTGCTTACGGTGTAATCTCCCGTTATTCCAACCTTCAACGAATGTAAACTAACGTCATAGCTGTAGGTAGTGGCTTTCGCTAAATATCCTCTTCCCACAAGATTGCCAATGCTTTCGCCAATGATTAAATCATGGTAGTTGTCTTTTAGCGGAAGCTTTATATTGCTGCTCAGCGGAGTGGCTGTAACACCAAGAATAACTTGTTCTTCAAACCATCCGAATAATTTTCGGAATGAATTGTAGTGTGCTTCATCGATGATAACCAATCCTAAATTTGCGAATTCCATTTTCTCGTCACGAAGACGATTATGAAGCGTTTCAACCATCGCAACAAAGCATTCATAGTCCGACTCGTCGGGCAATTGCTTCACCTTGCTGACAATGATTTTATTCTTTACAGAGAAATTGTTCAGGACATTGCTGGTCTGACTAAGAAGTTCAATTCGGTGGGTGAGGATTAGTACTTTCTTTCCAGTTTCTTGAATGTAGCGTCGCGCTATTTCAGAAAAGATTACTGTCTTTCCGCCTCCGGTAGGAAGCTGAAAACACAAGTTGTAATTGGTTGGAAATTCATGAATACGCGCGAAGATTCGCTCAAGAGCTTTTTCCTGATAGTCGTATAGTTTTTTTCTCTCTTGTGGCACTTCACCCATACTTGGCGCGTTGCTTTTTTGGGCAACGGGCAAAAATAGGACTATTTAAGGCTATTGAGAAAAAGAACTTATTAAGAATTCGTCACAAATTTTATTTTGCATCCGGATGGAAGGGACGCATGATAATTTCACTTACGTTAACACCGTTTGGAACTTCAATAGCGTTCATGATTTGCTGAGCAACCCATTCAACAGGCATTCCAGCTGCAAAGCTAGGACGGAACTGAGCAAGTAACGCTTCGTTTTTCGTCTGTTCAACGAAGGGTGTGTTCACAGATCCAGGGCTAATTGTAGTTACGCGAACTTTTTTGGCAAGTTCAGTTCTGATACTTTCGCTAATCGCAAATACAGCGTGCTTCGTTGCACAGTACACTCCTGAGTTAGGAAATACGTAATGAGAAGCCAAAGATCCGAGATTAATGATATGTCCAGTAGAGGCCACCAAATGGGGCAGGCACGTGTGCAGAACATTCAATACGCCTTTAATATTCACGTCCACCATGGTGTGCCAATCTTCCAATTTCGCATCTTCCAACAAATCGAAAATTCCCAGGCCTGCATTGTTCAGTAAAACGTCGATGCCTCCCATCGACGCTACTGCCGCTTCGGTCATAGCCTTTACCTCTTCGATATTCGTAACATCTGTTTTCAAGAAAAAGGTGTTTGAATTCTTCGAAGCCATTTCTGATAATACCGCTTCATTCCTTCCAGCAATAAAAACTTGATGTCCGTTTTTAATTGCCAATTCATAGGTAGCAGCACCAATTCCACTGGTAGCGCCAGTGATTAAAATTCTTTTTTTCATCATTATTTCTGAGCTTTTTTGTAAAGTATAAATGCGAGTATTCCGAAAAGTAAATTTGGTATCCAAACGGCTATTTCACTTGGGACACCTAAATTCATTGCACTTACTGCAGTAATGCGAGAAACGAAAATAAAGATGAATCCTATGATGATTGCCAATGCTAGGTGAAAACCAATGCCTCCGCGCGATTTTCTTGACGCTATGGAAACGCCAATAACGGTAAGTACTAAAATAGAGAAGGGCGTTGCTGTTCGATTTTCTCTTTCCAATTCGAATTTCGCCACGTTTCCTGAACCGCTTAATTTCTGATCATCAATAAAGGAGTTCAATTCAGACCAATTCATGGTAGCAACAATTTCAGAACGCAGACCGAAATCTTCAGGACGCACTTCCAACACAGTATCTAATTTCTGTTTGAAGCAAACTTGCTCCGTGCTGTCTTTGAAGATGCGAACTTGCGCGTTAGAAATACTCCAGGATTGAGTTTCGGGTTTGAAATTCGCAGAAGAAGAGAGAAGCTTGAATGTCAGTTTACCTTCATTCCAATGTTCCAATGAGAAATTGCTTCCACCTAGATTTTCCGGATTGTATCGTTGGAAATAGGCTATTAGCCCAGGTTCAATTTCGCGATGTATATTCTTGTCCTGAATAGTGAGTTGCTCTTTCAGGTATTTTACTTCAAATTCGAATTTCCGCTTATTGGCTAGAGGCACAACATAGTGACCAAAAGCGAGCGAAATGATTATCATTGAAAGTGAAACAATGAAATAGGGGCGAAGAATACGGTTGTAACTAATGCCTGAAGAGAGCATTGCAATGATTTCAGACCGCTGTGCAAGTTTACTTGTGAACCATATAACCGTTAGAAATATGATGAAGGAACTCAATAGATTTCCGTAGTACAGGCAGAAGTTGAAATAATAGTCGACAATAATTTCCCACAATGAGGCTTCAGATTGAAGCAAGTCATCGATGTTTTCGCTTATGTCAAAAACGACGGCAATAATTACAAAGGCACCAATCATAAACAGAAAGGTTCCGATGAATTTTTTTATGATATAGAAGTCAAGTTTTTTAATCACAAACGAACAGATAGTCTTTTTACAGTTTCATCTTTCCACGCTGCGAATGTACCCTCAATTATTTTCTCTCGGGCCTTTTCTACCAAACGCAAGTAGAAATTTAGATTGTGTACCGACGCAATTTGTAAAGCAAGTATTTCATTCGCGGCGAATAAGTGTCGCACGTAGGCCTTCGTGAAATAGGAATCGACATAGCTGTCGCCCGATTCATCGAGCGGAGAAAAGTCACTTTCCCATTTTTTGTTTTTCATGTTTAATGTTCCGTTCCAAGTGAACAACATACCATTGCGCGCATTACGCGTAGGCATGACACAATCAAACATATCTACTCCAAGAGCAATGCATTCTAAAATATTTGCCGGTGTTCCAACACCCATTAGGTAACGAGGCTTGTCGGCGGGTAGAATAGAGCAAACGAGGTCTGTCATTTCATACATCAGCTCGTGAGGTTCTCCAACACTTAAACCACCAATTGCATTGCCAAATGCACCTTTATTCGCAATGTATTCAGCGCTTTCTTTTCGAAGATCGGGGAAAACACTTCCCTGAACTATTGGAAATAATGCTTGCTCATGTCCATATAAGGGCGAGGTTTCGTCTAGTCTTTTGAAGCAGCGATCTAGCCATTGGTTTGTAATGTGCAACGATTCGCGTGCATAGGTTTTGTCGCATGGGTAGGGCGGACACTCGTCAAATGCCATTATGATATCAGCACCAATACTGCGTTGTATGTCCATCACATTTTCAGGTGTGAACGTATGTTTCGATCCGTCAATGTGTGATTTGAAAACAACTCCTTCGGGATTAATCTTTCTGTTTTTCGAAAGGCTATATACTTGGTACCCGCCACTATCTGTTAATATAGGACGATCCCAATTCATGAACTTATGAAGTCCACCGGCTTGTTCTAAAATTTCGGTTCCAGGTCGCAAGTATAAGTGATAGGTATTTCCCAAAATAATTTGGGCTTTTACATCTTCCTTCAGATCTTGTTGCGATACGGCCTTCACGGAACCAATTGTTCCAACAGGCATAAAAATCGGGGTTTGTATTTTTCCATGTGGCGTTTCTAAAACACCTGCTCTTGCTTTGGATAATACATCTTTCGCCTCTATTGAATACTTCATTTCTTCTTCACTTCAACGTTAGGTTTGACTTCGAAAATGCGTGTTTCAATTTGCGACAAATGCTGAAGCCAAGTTATTATTTCATCAAGATCTTTGGCAGAAATAGATTTATTGCGATTATCCGCAGAACGCCCTGTCCATTTGATATTGTCTGCTTTTATTGAGTTTTCGAATGCGACTTCTGTTTTTGATTTGTCAGAAGAATAAGATAAATAGAATGTCTTAGGAGATAACGAAGTGCGATCTAAAGTGGCCCATTTCGCTTGGGCATCTTCTCCAAACATACGCGCCGCAAGTAAATCTTGACCGTATTCCTTTCCTGGAAAGTTCATTCGATTTACGACAACACCAATGAACGATCCAGTGTCATTTGCGCTGGCGTTTAATGCTAGGTATCCACCTAATCCCTCTCCAACAATAAATGTGTTTTCAGGAAGGATTGAATATTCTGATTTCAAAAATTTAAGAACTAGATTAATGTCTTCTGGAAAGGATGCGACTAAATCGGAATAGGCTAATCCGATTTTCGGACGGAAAGAGAAACGTGTATTCCAGACAAATACGGCGTAACCATTTTGACAAAGGTGTTGAACTGCAGCATTGAACTGATTCGGGTATGGAAGGAATATGTTGTTTGGAATGTAAACCACTAGGGGGTAACTAGACTTATCGTCTTTGGTTGGAAGAAACATTCTGCCAGATTGAGGTGTTGTTTCTCCAGTTTGGATTTGAGCAACTTCACTTGAGATAAAGGTCAAATTCTTTCCCTCATATTTGTCTGAAGAAATGGGTTTCGCAGAGTTGTTTGTCCAAACGAAGAAACGTGGTTTTAGGGTTTCACTCTGAACGCAAAACAAAATGTTATTACTTTTTTCAGAAATTTCAAAAATTTGAATTGAAGATCCCTTGAAACTCTCACGTGCAAAGTTCAATACTTTTTGAATCGTTGGGTTTTTCGATTCTTGGTATTCAGCTGCATTGATATTGTTTGTGCTAAGGGCAATGTCATTTCCTTGAATGAAAATATCTGTACAGCTCTCTGAGGCTTTATCATTCATTGGCTTAATGCCTGATTTGGTAATTGAACAGGCATAGGTTGTTAAGCTTTGAAAATTTGTAATTCCA
This sequence comes from Flavobacteriales bacterium, assembly GCA_044349305.1. Classification (GTDB taxonomy): domain Bacteria; phylum Bacteroidota; class Bacteroidia; order Flavobacteriales_D; family Sanyastnellaceae; genus CAIZGX01. Next base: position 38,233 of record JBIKRF010000004.1, on the reverse strand, counting down.
TAAAAAACCTCACCAGTGGCATTGCACCCTTTGGTTTCAAAATAAAAACTGGAAGAGAATTCAAAAAGGCTTTTTCCTAATTTTTCATTTTCTATGGTATAAATTTTTGAAATCATGTTACTGTGAACAGCCACTCCAACAAGTCCTTTTGCTTTAGAAAAATACCAGCCAAATACTTCTCCGGAAACAGCGCCAGCGTTCGTCGTTTTCTTGGTGGCTAGGTCGAATTTTTCTATTGAAGAATTGACTCTATTTTGATTACTAAAATAGGCAACGGTTGCCGTTGATCCGATGTATTGGTTCGACTTGATGTTTGTCACAACTTTATTCGTTACAATATCCAAAATGTCGAATGATGTTTGCTCACCCACCATTTCGAGGGCTAGCAATTGATCGTTCAGAAAGTAAACATTTTTGGTTTTTGCAATTCCATTTGCTTTAATCTCTGAACTTTTTCCCGTTTTGACTTCAAGAACTTTCAAAGTCATTGTTTCACCCGACTGTTCGAGCATTGCTACTTTTTCTCCGGATTCATTGAGGTCGATTGAGTGAATTTGCGGTTCGCTGAAAAGGAAAGCTGAAGGGTAAATAGCGTGAGGAACAACCACCGTTTTTTTCGAAGATGCTGCTGGCGGATTCACCTGCAGACCTTGAGCAAAAGTTTCAATTGGAGCAAGAATCCCGATTGAATAAAGGAAAATGGAAAATATCTTTTTCATTTTTCAAATTTAGTGAAGGATGAGCAGAATGGAGTTATTCACAATTCATTCGAGCGTTCTTTGAAATTTCATTTAAAATTTTCATGTTGGAAGTGAAAAGAGGGGGTATATTTGCGGAAAATCGATAAAAATTTTAAAACACCCCCTTAAAAACAGGGGTTAACATCTGGAAATATGAGTTTAAGAAAAAATGCGCAGCAAGAAATTAACAGCCGAGTAGCAATGCCGGTGTCTTCGAACGGACAAAGAATTAGCGCCTATTTTGGTGATAACGTTTTTAATCCGCACAAAATGCGCGAGTATCTTCCTGAAGATTTGTATGAAAACCTAATGTCTTGTATCAATCAAGGTACGCGTATAGATAGAAATGTAGCTGATCATATTGCAGCTGGAATGAAGGAATGGGCAATCAGTAAGGGAGCAACTCACTTTACGCATTGGTTTCAACCATTGACCGGCGCTACAGCAGAAAAGCATGACAGCTTCTTCAAGCCATTAGGCGATGGAAGAGCAATTGAAAAGTTTGAAGGAACCATGTTGGTGCAGCAGGAACCAGATGCTTCCTCTTTCCCCAATGGCGGAATTAGAAACACGTTTGAAGCACGCGGATATACCTTATGGGACCCATCTTCTCCAGCGTTTATAGTAGGAAACACCTTGTGTATACCCACTATTTTCATTTCATATACTGGTCATGCACTCGATTACAAGATGCCATTGATAAAGGCTCTAAATGCAGTAGATGTTGCTGCTACAGCTGTTTGTCAGTATTTCGATAAGGACGTAAACAAGGTGAATACAACATTAGGGTGGGAGCAAGAATTCTTTTTGGTAGACTCGGCCCTTCACAAAGCTCGTCCGGATATTGCTATGACTGGACGTGCGTTGTTCGGACACAAGCCAGCTAAAGGTCAACAATTGGAAGATCACTATTTCGGAAGTATTCCAGAACGAGTTTTGGCTTATATGAAAGACTTTGAATACGAAGCTCATTTGTTAGGCATTCCTGTAACCACTCGTCACAATGAAGTTGCTCCGAATCAATACGAGGTTGCTCCGATGTTCGAAGAGGCCAACTTGGCAAACGACCACAATCAGCTTTTAATGGATTTATTGAAGAAGATTGCTCAAAAGCACAACTTCAATGTACTTCTTCACGAGAAGCCATACGAAGGCGTTAACGGAAGTGGAAAGCACAACAATTGGGCACTTTCAACAAATACAGGCGTGAACCTTCTTCGTCCAGGAAAGAATCCAAAGTCGAACCTTCAGTTCCTAACCTTCATGGTGAATACGGTTGCAGCGATTCACGAAAACGCTGATGTTCTTCGTGCTTCTATTGCAACCGTTGGTAACGACCATCGCTTGGGTGCTAACGAAGCTCCGCCAGCAATTATGAGCTGCTTCTTAGGAGAGCAGTTGAATGCGATGCTTGATAATCTTGAAAAGAATATCAAAGCAGGTAAGATGACTCCGGAAGACAAAACAGAATTGAAGTTGAATATCGGGAAGTTACCTCAAGTGCTTCTCGACAATACAGACAGAAACAGGACTTCTCCTTTCGCATTTACTGGAAATAAATTTGAATTCCGTGCGGTTGGGTCTAGTGCGAACTGCGCAAATGCAATGATCACTTTGAATACCATTGTTGCAAATCGTTTAATTCAATTCAAGAAAGATGTTGATGCTCGTATTGCAAAGGGTGACGATAAAGATGAAGCTATTCTCAAAGAACTTCAGCGATTAATCAAACAAAGTAAGGCTATTCGTTTTGAAGGAAATGGATATGGAGACGAGTGGGTGAAGGAAGCTGCTAAACGAGGTTTGTCTAATCTTAAGGATACTCCTTCTGCGTTAAAGGTTTGGAAAGACAAGAAGGTAATTGCCATGTTCGAGAAGTTGAATGTTTTGACCAATGAAGAAATTAATTCGCGCTACGAGATCGAGGTAGAAAATTACGCACGTCGTCGCGAGATTGAAGCTGAAATTGTGGTAGATATGGCCGTGAATCAGATTATTCCGGCTGCGTTAAGATACCAGAGCGAGCTAATCAACAATGTTCAAGGATTGAAAGCCGTTCTTGGGGCAAAGGAATACAAGGAATTGACCAGAACACAATTAGGGTTGATTACTGAGATTTCTCAGCACGTGAACGGATTAAAAGCGTGTGCCGAAGGCATTGTTGTAGAACAGAGCAAGGTAAATCATGGTAATTCTGAGAAAATGGCTGATATCTATTGCCATAAAATCAAGCCTTTGATGGATGCTGCACGCGATGCGGCAGATGCTTTGGAACAAATAGTAGATGACAATTCTTGGCCAATTCCTAAAATGCGCGAGCTTTTGTTCACCTGCTAATTCGAGGACACAGATAATTGCGATTTTATGAGGAAAAGTCACAATTTTGATTATTTTCGCAAATACTAACTTAAAACTGGACTAAAACATCGCATATGAGATTTTTCAAATCTATCGTGGTTTTGATTGTTTGTTTGGCAACGGCTTCTTTGGTTAATGCTCAAAACAAAAAGATTCAACAGGCAGATATAGAATTTGCTGGTCAAGGCTATAACCAAGCTGCTAACTTGTATATCGCAGAAGTTACCAAAATCAAGAACATCGATGAAAAGGCACGTGTCCTTTACAACATCGCCGAGTGTTACAGAAATACCAAGAGATATGGTATGAGTTTAGATTATTATGACAAAGCAATTAATGCGAAGTACGATAAGAAAACACCTGATGTTTATTTAAACTATGGAAGTGCTCTTCAAGAAATGGATCGTATTGAAGATGCGATTGTTCAGTACAACAAGTACAAGGAGCGCGGAGGGAATGCAGCCATGGCTGAAATGAGAATTCAGACTTGCACCAATGCTGCCTCAGCTAAAAAGACCAATGTTAAATCGCGTTATGTTGTAGAAAATGTTGAGTTTCTGAATTCAACCGAAGAAGACTTTGGTTTGTCATATGCGTCTAAAAAGTGGGACGAATTTGTTTTCACTTCATCGCGCAAAGAAGCTATGGGAAGTGAGGTTAGTCCGATCAATGGCGATGACTTTAAAGATGTTTTTGTTGCAAAGTTAGACAAGAAGTTTAAGTTCCAAGGTGCGCCTTCATTGGCTAGCGATAATGTAAACACTGAAGGTCACGAAGCTTCAGGGTCTTTCGATAAAGATTATAAAACGTTCTACTTCACTCGTTGTGGTTTCGATAAAAAAGGAAGAATGGGATGTGATATTTTCACAGCAAACAAGCAGGGAGATAACTTTGGTGCTGCAGAAATAATTAACATCATTAACAGAGAATCTGATGATTCTTCTCGTGTAGGTCAAGCATGTCTTTCTCCGGATGAGCAATATTTACTTTTCGCTTCCAACATGCCCGGTGGGAAAGGTGGAAGAGATCTGTGGTATATGACATTCGATAAAAAAGCGAAGAAATGGTCCAATTTAACGAACCTAGCTTCATTGAATACTGCTGGTGACGAATATTACCCATACTTGACTGAAGACGGAACAATGTATTTCTCTTCAAACGGATATCCAGGTTTAGGTGGTTTAGATATTTTTAAAGCAAAGAAAACCGGAGAAATGGTATTTTCAGATGTAACTGCTTTGCCTGCTCCAATCAATTCCGCTTCTGACGATTTTGCGTTTATCCTAGATAAAAAACCGGTGTTAGACAACGTTCTAACAGAAGGTGTTTTCGCTTGTTATTTCTCTTCAAATCGTCCAGGGGGAAAAGGAAAAGACGATATTTGGCATGCATACGAGCGCCCATTGGAATTCACAATGACAGGTACTGCTTACAACAAGAAAACTGGAAGCACGCTTTCTGGTTGCAAAGTAACTATAGTAGGTTCAGATGGAGCGACCTTCAACGTTGTAACAGACGCTAACGGAAGTTTCTTCCTTGACAAGTCGAAGGTCAGACCTGAAACAAAGTATACTGTTGACATTCAAAAAGAAAATTTCATTGGTACGGCAGATAAGTTCTCTACCAAAGGAGCAAAAGAGTCCACGAACTACCAACAAGATTACTTCTTAATTCCAGTTGAAATTGGCAAGGAATACCCAATGCCAACTGTATTGTATCCATTCAACAAAACAGAATTATTGATTAATGACGAAGTGAACAGTGCTGATTCTCTGAGCTACTTGTTGAACATCTTAACTGAAAATCCAACGTTTGTTGTTCAGTTAGAGTCTCACACAGATGCTCGCGGCGATGTTGCGAGTAACGATAAACTTTCTCAAGGTCGCGCAGAGACTTGTGTAATTTACCTTACTTCAAAGGGAATTGCTGCTGATCGCCTAGTAGCAAAAGGAAAAGGAGAAACCGAACCGCGTACTATCAAAGAAGGCGATCGTCTCTCTTCAGTTACTTTTGCTGAATTCCCGATTGGAACATTGTTAGATGAGGCTTTCATTAATGCAATTAAAGATAACGAATCTCGTGAGCGTGCACATCAATTGAATCGTCGCACGTCATTTAGAATTTTAAGAACAGACTACGTTCCTAGTAAATAGAACAAAACTAAAAGAAGGGCTGGCACTCGTTGTCAGCCCTTTTTATTTATATATGAGTCAAGCCGAAAACAGATACAACAGCAGAGGAGTAAGCGCTTCCAAAGAAGACGTTCACGCTGCAATTAAAAACATTGACAAAGGTCTTTTTCCAAAGGCCTTTTGTAAAATTGTTCCGGATTACTTAACAGGAAGCGAAGAGCATTGTATTGTCATGCATGCCGATGGTGCTGGAACAAAGTCTTCTTTGGCATACATCTACTGGAAGGAAACGGGAGATCTTTCTGTATGGAAAGGCATCGCTCAAGACGCAATTGTCATGAATATAGACGACTTGCTTTGCGTAGGTGCCATCGACAATATCCTACTGAGCAGCACCATTGGAAGAAACAAGAATCTAGTTCCTGGAGAAGTGATTTCAGCAATTATTTCAGGAACCGAGGAGCTTTGCAACGAGCTTGAAAAGCACGGAGTAAAGATTCACACCACAGGCGGAGAAACAGCCGATGTAGGCGATTTGGTTCGAACCATCATTGTAGACTCTACCGTTGTTTGCCGCATGCGCAGAGACGAGGTAATTGACAATGCGAACATTGCTCCAGGACAAGTCATTGTTGGTTTGGCGTCTTACGGACAAACATCTTACGAGACTGAATACAACGGTGGTATGGGAAGTAATGGACTTACTTCTGCGCGACATGATGTATTCTACAACGATTTAATCGCTAAGTATCCCGAGTCTTTCGATAGTGCTATTCCAAAAGATTTAGTTTATTCAGGATCTTATACTTTAACAGATTACGTTCACGATGCAGAATTGAATGCAGGGAAACTGGTTCTTTCACCAACAAGAACATACGCTCCAATTGTAAAACGAATTCTTGCTAATCGTCGAAGCAAAATCAAGGGAATGGTGCATTGTAGTGGGGGTGGACAAACGAAAGTTCTTCACTTCACCAACAATTTGCATATTGTGAAAGACAACTTGTTCGCTATTCCGCCACTGTTTAAAATGATTCAAGAAGAATCGAAAACACCATGGCAGGAAATGTACAAAGTCTTCAACATGGGACACCGCATGGAGTTTTATACCGATGAAGAAACCGCTTTGGAAATTATCAATTACGCCGATCAGGTTGGTTGCGCAGCTCAAATCATTGGTCGTGTGGAAGCAGGTGAGGGGAATACATTAGAAATTTGTTCCGAGCACGGAACCTTTCAATATTAATTAAGTAGGCATGGAGTTAATCGATCGTTTGTCGGCAATTTCCGATAGATATACCGAGGTGGGAAAGAGCATTACAGATCCAACTGTAATTGCTGATATGAAAAAGTATCCGGCCCTCATGCGCGAATACCGCGAACTGGAAAAAATCAACGACGTTTATCTTGAATATAAAAAGGCGCTGGACGACTTGAAGGGAGCCAAAGAAATTTTATACAGCAACGAAAGCGCCGACCTGAAGGAAATGGCGCAAGAAGAATACAACGAATTGTCTCCGAAGATTGTTGAAATGGAAGAGGCCGTTAAGTTTCTTCTTATTCCAAAAGATCCGGAAGATACCAAAAACGTTATTGTCGAAATCCGCGCTGGAACAGGTGGTGACGAAGCTTCTATTTTTGCCGGAGACCTTTACAAGATGTACACGCGTTACATTCAAGACAAAGGTTGGAGAATGGAGGTGTTGAATTTGAGTGAAGGAACCATGGGCGGATTCAAAGAGGTTTCGTTCAAAGTGGAAGGAGAAGAGGTGTATGGTACAATGAAGTTTGAAAGTGGCGTTCACCGCGTGCAGCGTGTTCCCGCAACTGAAACACAAGGACGTGTGCACACATCTGCAGCTACAGTTGCTATTATGCCTGAGGCCGAAGAGTTCGATGTTGTTGTGAATATGTCAGACATTCGTCGAGATACTTACCGCGCAAGTGGTGCGGGTGGACAGCACGTAAACAAAACAGAATCTGCCGTTCGTTTGACTCACCTTCCAACCGGAGTCATTGTGGCTTGTCAGGAAGGAAGAAGTCAGCATGAGAATATGGACAAGGCCATGACCATGCTTCGTTCAAGAATTTTCGAAGCGGAAGTGAATCGCAGACACGAAGAGCGTTCACGTATGCGTAAGTCGTTGGTAAGTACTGGAGATAGAAGCGCGAAAATTCGCACATACAATTATCCGCAAGGACGTGTGACCGATCACCGCATTAATCTAACCTTGTACAATTTAGATGCTGCCATGAATGGTGAAATAGCTGAAGTCATTGAAGCATTGAAGTTGGCCGAGAATACAGAGAAACTCAAAGAAGGAAATTCATAAGATGAATAAAGCAAAATTGGTAGAGCTCATTCGTTCAAGAAAAAGTTTCTTGTGCGTTGGATTGGATACAGACCCTACAAAGCTTCCAGCAGGCGTTGGAGCGCTTGAATTCAATAAAGCAATCATTGATGCCACTCGAGAATTTGCAGTGGCTTATAAGCCGAATTTGGCTTTTTATGAAGCCATGGGGCGAGAAGGATGGGATATCTTGGAAGAAACAGTGGCATACATTGGTCATGAGCACTTCACCATAGCAGACGCAAAGCGCGGCGACATAGGAAATACTTCAAGTTATTACGCGAAAGCATTTTTCGAAACATACGGATTCGATAGCATTACGGTGGCTCCGTATATGGGCAAAGACAGTATTTCGCCATTCTTGCAATTTCAAGATAAGTGGGCAATTGTTTTAGCCCTTACTTCAAACGAAGGATCGAAAGATTTTCAAACACAGAAAATAGGAGAGGAATATCTTTTTGAAAAAGTATTGCGCGATGTTGCCTCTTGGGGAACCGACGAAAACACCATGTTCGTAGTAGGAGCAACCAAAGCGGAAAGCCTTGCGCAGATTCGTCAAATTATTCCAACCCACTTCCTACTTGTTCCTGGCGTTGGCGCTCAAGGCGGAAGCCTTCAAGAAGTCGTGAAGTATGGAATGAATAGCGAAGTCGGATTGTTAGTGAATGCGAGTCGTTCAATTTTGTATGCCTCATCTGGCGCAGATTACGCTAGTGCTGCTGCTGCAGAAGCGAAGAAGATGCAAGAGGAAATGGCGGGTTACTTATAATTTAAATCTCGCCCAGTTTTTTCTTTGCTTCAGCTAATGAAAGACTCGACTCAGCACCAGCTTGATACTGCACAGATCGTTGGATAATTTCTTCTTGATCCTTTTGAGAAAGCATACTAGAATTGTTCTCGCGGTATACCTCAAGTAATTTGAATACCACTTCGAGCACCTTGCTGTCGGCTTCGTCTATGTATTCATGAACTTTAGTTCTTAATGCTGCTGTTGTCATAATCTCGAAGTTTGATAGTCTAAGTTAATTAAATTAATTGATAGAATGTTCCTTCACCATGCAATACGTCTTAAACCCACTAACCACGCGTTCATCATACACGCGAAAGCCAATGCGCTCGTAGATGCGCTTGTTCTTCTCTACGGTTGTTTCAACCAAGATGGGTAATTGTTTTTCTTGTTGAAATTGAAACAAGGCATTGCGTAATTCGAAAATGGCACCGTGTCCACGTGCAGATTTGCGGACCGCTAAATAACTGCAATAAATGTAGTTCGGCCACAACGAATGGAAGGCTGCAACTTCTTGCTTCCGTCGCCATACGCGAGGCAATCGGAACGGTCCAATGGCAAAAAGAATGACAAGCAGTTGAATAAATACGGAAGCCGATTTTTTATTCTTCTCTTCGAAAAACAAAATCACACCTTCTCCAGATTGATCAACGTATGCACCGCTGTTCTTGCTTGCTTCCGAATGAAGCAGCCTGGCGATAAGCTTCACCTTAAAACGAAAGAAGCCCTTATCGCCAACCGTAAATAACACAGACGGATTGTCGACAAGGGTTTCTTTTATAATTTCAAATGCATCCACAAGCCTTATTGTTTAGGCATTCCAAGGGTAAGTGTAATGTGCTGGTGTTACAAAAGTTTCTTTAATGGTGCGCGGAGAAACCCAACGCAACAAGTTCAAGTATGATCCGGCTTTGTCGTTGGTTCCACTTCCACGAGCACCACCAAACGGCTGCTGTCCTACAACTGCTCCTGTTGGTTTGTCGTTGATATAGAAGTTACCCGCAGCGTTTTCCAATACGCGCATTGCCTGATCAATAGCATAACGATCCTTCGAGATAACAGCTCCTGTTAATGCGTAATCGCTAGTCTCATTCACCAAATGCAATGTGTCTGCCCACAACTCATCTTCATACACATAAAGCGTTACAACTGGACCAAAGATTTCTTCTTCCATGGTTCTGAATTTCGGATTGGTGGTTACAACAACTGTTGGATCAACAAAGAATCCGACAGAGTCGTCGTATGTCCCACCTGCAATAATTTCAGCGTCGCTTTGCGTCTTGATGTATTCAATGTATCCTTTGATTTTATCGAAAGATCTACGATCAATAACAGCATTCACGAAGTTGGTGAAGTCTTCAGGACTTCCAACGGTAATCGCCTTCAAGTCGCTAATCAATTTCTCTTTCACTGCTGGCCATAACGAACGAGGTATGTAGCTTCGGCTTGCAGCAGAACACTTCTGTCCTTGGAACTCGAAAGCGCCACGTACAATAGCTGTAGCAACTTCTTCTGCATTGGCAGACGGATGAGCCACAATGAAGTCTTTTCCACCCGTTTCTCCAACAATACGCGGATAAGTTCTGTATTTGTCTAGGTTGCTTCCAATCTCTTTCCACAAGTGCTTGAACACAGCGGTAGATCCAGTAAAGTGAAGTCCTGCGAAATCTCTGTGAGAGAACACAACGTCTCCAGCAACAGGTCCGTCAACGGTAATCATGTTAATTACGCCGTCTGGTAATCCAGCATCGCGGAACAATTCCATAATTACATGTGCGCTGTATACTTGTGTATCAGCAGGTTTCCATACACACACATTTCCCATCATGGCTGCACTTGCAGGTAAGTTTCCAGCAATAGCAGTAAAGTTGAATGGAGTAATCGCGAATACGAATCCTTCAAGCGGACGGTATTCCAAACGGTTCCACATACCCGGCTGTGATCCCGGTTGCTCGTTGTAAATCTGTTGCATGTACAACACATTGAAACGAAGGAAATCGATGAACTCACATGCCGCATCAATTTCAGCTTGATGCGCATTCTTTCCTTGCCCCAACATAGTTGCTGCATTCATGCGGTCTCTGTATGGACCAGCAAGTAAATCGGCTGCACGAAGGAAAATCGCAGCGCGATGTTCCCATGGCAATTGCGCCCAACGTTCGCGAGCAGCTAACGCAGTATCAATGGCTTCAATAACGTGGTCTTTTGTACCGCGATTCAAGTAGCCCAATACTTTCGCATGTTCTTGCGGAGAAGTAAGCGCTAATTTTTCCTCAGTTCTTACCAACGAAGAACCTATGTACATGGGAACATCGATGGGTTCTTGATTGTACATTTTTTTGTACATGGCTGAAAGCGATGCACGCTCTGCACTTCCAGGTGCATAACCTTTTACGGGTTCGTTAACAGGAAGTGGTACTTGAAATACTCCTTTCGACATATCTTATTTTTTTGGTGCAAGGAAACCGTAGTTCTTGCTATAATTTAACATTTGTTCTGCGAAGGTCTTGGTGTAACTCACGGTTACGTCAATCATTTTTCCGTTTGAATCCAACACTGGTGTAAGAATCGGATTTACGAATCCGTTGTACGGAGGAATGTTTAATTTCTCTGATCTAGCAAGCACTTCAGCGTGCAAGGTTGGATCAACTTTCTTTCCGTATCCGTCCGCTAATGCTTTGGCCGCGTTGTAATCTCCTTGAGAAGTGATGCGTTGAACTTCACGCAACAATTCACCCACTAGATCGCGCATCTTGTCGTAATCGTTAATGTTGAAATACGTTTTGCCATCGCGAACTTCTCTCGAAATAACATTTGCAGATGCACCTTTTTCAATGATCCAATTGCTAATCCAAGCGCGATTGCGCATGTGCGCTTCAGCAATGTCTTCACCCATTTTCAATCTTCTCATTTGAACCAACATCGCGTTACGAATGTATCCATCGTATTCCGCTTTGCCCACTTCCAAACTTTCCATCAATCCCATTTCAACCAACTTCGGATCCATAACATAATAAAGGGCAACCAAGTCAGCTCTTCCTTCTTCAATGGTTGAAGCGAACTCTTTCAATGTTTGAGAACTAGCAGATACGTTCGCCTCCAATTGTCCACTTGCGTGTCCAATAACCTCGTGCATAGCAGTGTGCATTTTTCCAGCCGTTGCTCCGTGCTTTTCAGCACGAGCAATTTCTTCTTCGTCGTTCGCGAATTCCTTCAACATACCCGAACCACCTGCGTTGTTTGCAGCGTCTTCAATGTTTCCTAAACTCACACTCTTCGATCCGTGCATGGCGCGAATCCATTGTGCATTCGGAAGGTTCACTCCAATTGGAGTAGATGGATTCGCATCGCCAGATTCACCAGCAACGTTCACCACTTTGTAAGTAATTCCTTTTACTTCTTTCTTCTTGTGTTCAGGAAGAATAGGGGAGTTGTCTTCGAACCATTGTGCGTTTTGCATCATCACCTTCATGCGATCACTCGCTTCGAAATCGTTGATCTCAACAACACTTTCGTAAGAACCACGCTTTCCAAGCGGATCGTTATACACTTCCACAAAACCGTGAATGAAGTCTATGTCTCCTTCAGTCGCCTTCACCCATTGAATGTTGAAGTCGTCCCATGTGCGCAAATCTCCAGTTGTGTAAAATTCAATCAACTTACGAAGTGCAACCGCTTGCTTATCGTTTTCTGCAACCTTTTCTGCTTTGTTCAACCAGAATACCACTTGCTCCAAAGCCGCGCTGTATTTGCCTCCTACGCGATAAACATCTTCCACAATAACGCCATTTTCTTTGCGAAGATTGGCGTTAATGCCGTAAGACAAAGGCGCGCGATCACCCGCAACTTCCTTCGATGCATAAAAATCAAAGGCTTCTTTTGTGGTAACGCCTTCGTAGAAGTTAACAGCAGAATTTTCTATCAATCCTTTTGAAGCGTCGCTTTCCACTTTCATGTTGGCAACATTCGGATTGAAGATAACTTCCATAATCTCTTCTGAAACCTGCGTATTCGTTGCGCCGCAAAGCGAAACGAAATACTCTTTGCTGAATTTCGGCGTGTGCTTAATGTTGCTGTAATGGTGATGAATACCGTTGCTCATCCACAATTGCTTCAAATAGGTTTCAAGGTTCAACCACTCTTCAGCCGTTTTATCTCCTGAATAAGAAGTATAAATTTTCTCGAAGATGCTACGAACTTCCAAATTGTATTTGCAGTTCTGATCCCACATAATGTCGCGACCAGCAAGGCCTGCCTGCGTTAAGTAATAAACGAATTCTTTTTGTTTCGTGGTTAACTTGTCGAATCCATCTAGTTTGTAACGGAGAATTCGAATGTCGGCAAAGCGATCTACTTCGTATTCGAACGGTCCGTTTTCGGTTTCAGATTTCGGAAGCTGCGCAACCTGATCTTTGAATTGGAAATAGCACCAAGCAGTAAGGCCAAGCGCAATAAATGCGATAAATATTTTTTTCATTGAAAATGATTTTCGGACACGAAGATAAGAAGGTTACCTTTGTGGAATGACGTTCGAAGAGTTAAAGTTAACGAGACAGTTTTTAGACGCTGTAAATGAGTTGGGGTATGAGTCTCCTTCCGAGATTCAAGAGAAAGTTATTCCTCGAGTTTTGGGCGGACAAGACGTCATAGGAATTGCACAAACCGGTACTGGAAAAACGGCGGCTTATGTGCTCCCGTTGCTGCAATTGTTGAAGTATCCACAAGGAGATGAGCCACGTGCGCTTATCCTTGTTCCAACCAAAGAATTGGTGGTTCAGGTGGAAGAACAAATTCAAAGTCTTTGCAAGTACACAGAGCTTCGCTATGTGGCCTTATACGGCGGCGTTGGTCCGAAGACACAAATTGAAACGATTAAGAAAGGAGTTGATATTATTGTCGCCACTCCGGGAAGATTTCTAGAGATCTATGCGAAACGCGTAATTATTCCGAAGAAAATAAAGCACGTGGTGCTCGATGAATGTGACCGCATGATGGACATGGGATTCTGGCCACAGCTGCGTGAAATACAAGAAAAGCTTCCGCAGAAAAAACAACAGTTGTTGTTCTCTGCAACTTTTCCTGAGCGTGTAGAACGCATTGCAGACAACTTCCTTTTGTTCCCTTCACGTGTTGAAGTAACGCCTCAGGCCACTCCGGCTACCACAGTGGAACAGAGAGTCTACATGGTTCCAAACTTCAAGACGAAATTGAACTTGCTCATGCACCTTTTAGAAGGAGATGAGATGAAGCGTGTGATGGTATTTGTTCGCACGAAAGCCGATGCGACAAGCATGGGGAAATTCATGGAGCGAAGCAATGTGGGTGAGATTAGATTCCTGCACAGTAACATTGGACAGAACTCGCGCATGAACGCGATTAAAGATTTCAAAGACGGAAACGTTCGCATTCTCGTTAGCACCGACGTTACCGCTCGAGGCATAGACGTGTTCGAGGTTTCTCACGTAGTAAATTTTCAAGTACCCGGCCATTACGAAGACTACGTTCACCGCATCGGAAGAACAGGTCGCGCATTCAAAACAGGCGTTGCCATTAGTTTCGTAGACCAATCGGAAGAATATCACTTGACCAACATTCAGAAAATTATTCGTCAAACCATTCCGGTTTTCGAAATCCCCGAAGTCGTTCATATTGAAAAGACCGAGCCTGAAGAAAAGCAAGAGCAAGCCCGCGAAATCGATCGCCAAAAGCGATTAGACAATCCTGAATTCAAAGGCGCATTCCACGAAAAGAAATCGCTACAAGCGAAGATGAAGTTCAAACAAGAACGCGACAAGAAACAAAGAAGGAGCCGTTAAGGCTCCTTTCTTATTATCTCATCCTCACTCTCACTCTCACTCTGTTTTTCATTCTCTTTCTTAATGCGAAACCACCACTTTCTTCGTCACACTGTTTTTTCCACTTCCAACACGAACGAAATACGTTCCGTTGTATAACGTGCGAGTGTCGAAATAAGCTAGCGTGCTTCCTTGATAAAGAACGGTACTCGAAATTAATTTTCCGTCGGCGCTCAATAATTCAACTTGAACATTCGATCTGTTCACGGTATTCACTTGAACCGCCAACACATCTTGAACCGGATTCGGATACGTATTTACGTTTACATTTTCCAATTGAACTTCAGCAACCGCATTTGGAGTGTAAGTCGTAACGGCTTCCGTGATGGTGTTAACGCGCGCCGCGACTTTCGTTCCGTAGAACGTTGGTCCAACAGCATAAGGATAAGCCGAATTGTGATTCTCATCTACCGTGCAGAAGTAGGCGTAGGTGCCATTCGGATATTCAGGTGTCACGCAAAAACGTCCGTTATGTGCGTCTAAATAATCGTCCATTCCCGGATGAGCAATGAACTCATAGTCTTCGCGGTATCTGCCAAGCGGATAAGTAGTGCTAACAGCAGGACCAGCAGTGACCGTGGTTCCATCTGCGTATTGCGTGCGCGTGGTAATGTTTCTCAGTTGATATCCGCTTTTGATTCTTACCACTCCGCCGGTTCCATCTGCGTTAGCAAATCCATAAGCGCCGTAGATAGGAAATCCATCATAGGCATAACCAACAAGCGGAGAGTGCTCGGTTGAATTAATCACATACAACGCATCTGCTGCATAGATGTCGCAAACCGTTGAGAGTACAACTAAGTCTAAATTGAAAGCACTCGGATTTTGGTGGTGGTGATAATTCCCCATAGCCGGATGACCCTTCGCGCAATCGAAACCTAAGCGTTCTGCAGGAACTGCATCGCGATTCCAAACACCTTGTCCCGGAGGACCCATAATTGGCCCACCGCCTTCAGCTTGCGTGTTGTTGTTCCAAGAAACGCCGTCTCTGTAGTCGAACAGCGCAACACCGTTAATGAAAACGCCAATGTTCCCGCCATTTGTTGGCGTAGGAGTTCCCGTGTTTTGTGCGGGCACCAATGGGAATTTAAAGATCGCATTTTGTGCGGTAGCCAGTGACGGATTGCCATCTAAAAACGGACCTGTTATGTATGCCGGAATTCCATTCGTTGAAACATATACCCAGTTCGCGGAATACAGCACGCTTTGCACATTCGCAGCGGTGTTGTCATTGATTGGCGTTGGATTTCCACTTACATAATGTCTTCCAGTAATACCGTTGGTATTCTGAAGCCAAGAGGTAACCGTTGGTCCTTGTGCAAGCAGCTGGCTTGCAGAAAGAATCAAACTAACGATGAGGACGTTTCGTAATTTCATGTTGAAGGGTTTGTGGAAATTGATAATCTTTTCGAGTTAAAAATTCATGATCAGTTAAGGTCAGCAGAAACGCAATAAGGTCCTGCTTCTCATTGGAAGAAAGATTAACGGAATGGTTTAATGGAGGAGAAATATTTTCTTCGTTTCCAGTTAATGAAGTGTAATGATTCAAGACTTGCTGCAAGGTCTTGAACCTTCCATCATGCATATACGGAAAGCTCATTTCAACATTTCGCAACGACGGAACTTTGAAGGTCAGTCGGTCTTGTCTAAAGGTTGTAACAGCACCTCTTCCAAAATCATTCAGCGAATCGTCGAGCGGAATGCCGTTGCATTTGAATTCGTCGTTCGTGAACAAAGGCTCGGTGTGACAAGCGTTGCAGTTTTTTTGAAACAAGACATAGCCATTCTTTTCCTGTTCGGTGAATTTCATTTCACCCTTTAACACCTGGTCGTATTTGCTGTTCTTACTTTCCAACGAAAGCATGAATTGTGAAATCGATTTCAGCACACGCTCACCCGTGACCAGGCTGTCTCCCCACGCTTTGAAGAATTGTTCGCGGTAAAATTTCCGTTCATTCAATTTCGAAACAACATGAAACAATGTTTCATTCATCTCCAATTTATTTTCAATCGGAGACATGGCTTGCGCATCGAGGTTATGCACCGCGCCGTCCCACATGAAATTTTTCTTCCACGCTAAATTGAAGAGAGCAGGGGCGTTTCGTTTTCCAACACGATCAAATACGCCGTGACTCACATTGTGGTCGGTGTGCGCGAAGGCGGTGTAGGAGAGGTGACACGAAGAACATGAAACGGTTTCGTCGGAAGAGAGAATGGGATCGTAAAAAAGCATGCGTCCCAATTCTTTTTTTTCGTTGGAAGGGGGATTGTTCTTTTCGTCGTAAACCTTTTTCGGCCAAACAATTTTTCGTTTAGGTGGAAGGGTAAAGCCAAGCGCGATGACAAAGAGCAAAATGAAAAGGAAGAAGGAATAACTTTTTCGAATCATTTCATTATCGCTGAAAAGGAAGCACACAATGCGCGCATGTATTCTTGAACATGATTGTTCGGACTCATGAGTGAATACTCTTTGTTTGCGTGAACAAGCTCCATCAAAGAATCCAGCTTCAAATGAATAGTCACCTCTTGCGACCTTCTATCAGGCGGCAGAACCGGTCCGCCAGTGACCATTCGAAGAATTGGTATGTCATCAGTGATTGAACTCATATAAGCATTGGAGAAGCCACCGAGGTGAAGGTTTAATGCAGTACCGTCTTTTTCTTTTCCTTCCAACTTAAACTGAATGTATCCACTTTGCCAGCTCCAATACATGCCGTTCGCCGGATCTAACGCGCAACAGTGAATGCCAGTAGCGTTTGTTATTGAATCGACTCCCAAAGTAAGACGCACGTAACTTGCGTAATTCGAATTTGTATTTACAGAAAAATTTAATGAATTAGAATTTTTGAAATCGATCAGTCGGTAAGAAAAAGAATCTCTCCCAATGATTTGTTTATTCATATCGAGCAACTCGATATGCCCAACATAGCACTTCAATGTTTCAACATGAAGAAGAGAGTCTACAAATACAAGAGGTGTGTTTTTTAGATTGAATTGAAACCTTCCTTCCAATGTTGAATTCATCTGTTCGAATTCAACAATGATAGGGAAGTGGTCTGAAAGTAGCGGTTCATTAACATTGGTATTTCCAACTTTGTAGGAATGAAAACCGAGGTTTTTCAATTTGTAGAAAACGTAGTCTATACGCGGAGCCTTTGGATTTGCAGCGCGTTCGAAATTGTTGAATGTTCCAACCTTTGATGAAGCACCCATTCCCGCATCGGAAAATTCTGCACGAAGTTTTTTCAAAGCAGGATCTTCCGGCTTGCAATTCAAATCGCCCATGAAAATTATATTTTGAACGGAAGTGAAGCCTTCAATTTCTTTCAGAATAAGTTTCGCGCTTTCTTGTCGAGCCACAACTCCCACATGATCCCAATGCGCATTCACCACCAACAAAGTGTCTTTTAGTTCTTCATCGAACAACAACGCAAACGTGGCTATGCGCTCGCATGCAGCGTCCCAACCTTTGCTTGGTTTATCAGGTGTTTGTGAAAGCCAAACGGTTTTGGAAGAGATGAGTTGAAAGCGATTCGATCGGAAGTAAATAGGGGAGTACTCGCCTTTGGTTTTCCCATCTTCTCTTCCAACACCAATGCGGGTGTATTGACGCTGACTAAAATTATAATTGAAAAGCGCGCGATCGAGTTCAAGAACTTCGTTGTGTAAGACTTCCTGAAATCCAATAATATCGGGACTTTCGCTCCAAAGAAAATTCTTTACACGTTCGCTTCTGTTCGGCCAACTGTTTTCGCCATCATTCGGATTGTTGTAGCGAATGTTGAACGAGAGCACCTTCAGTTTTTCAAGCTGACCGAATGAACATTCGGTCATGGAAATGAAGGCGAGGAGAACAAGAATGAATGAGCTAAAGAGTTGTTTCATTGGAAAGTTAAAGGTAAAAAAAAACCTCCCGAAGGAGGTTTTTATATTTAAGAGGGGGAAGTTAGATTATGCTCCTTCTTCTCCGTCCATTTTTTCTTTCAATGCAGCCAATGCACCTAAGTCACCAAGAGTTGATTTCTCAACTTGAGAGTTAACTTGCTTCACAGCTGAATTGTTGTCTTCTTTCTTAGCACCTGCACCTGCACCTGCGCGCTTAGGCTTAGCATCTGAAGATGGAGTAGAAGTGATTTCTTCTGGCTTCCAAGTTTGTGTGTGAGATACAGCAATCTTACGTTGGTTCTTGTTGAATTCAAGAACGATGAAGTCAAGCGTTTCTTCCACTTTCGCAGTAGCACCGTCTTCTTTCTTCATGTTTTTGTTCAAGCAGAATCCTTCTAAACCGTAAGGAAGAGCAACAACACAATGGTTACCTTCTTTCTTCACGATTGTTCCTTGATGCTTGGTTCCTTCAACGAATACAGTTTCGAACACATCCCATGGATTTTCTTCCACTTGCTTGTGTCCTAAGCTGATCTTACGTCCTTCACGATCCAATTCCAAAACAACAACACCTAAGTCATCTCCGATAGCGCAGAACTCACTTGGATGCTTAATCTTCTTAGACCAAGAAAGGTCAGAGATGTGAACAAGACCGTCGATTCCGTCTGCTAATTCGCAGAAGATACCGAATGTAGTGAATGCACGAACTTTAGCTGTGTGCTTGCTTCCTACAGGGAAACGAGACTCAATTCCGTCCCATGGATCAGAAGTCAATTGCTTCAATCCAAGGCTTAATTTACGCTCGTCTTTTTCCATGCTAAGGATTACAGCCTCAACTTCCTGTCCTACTTTCAAGAAATCTTGAGCAGAACGTAAGTGTGAACTCCAAGACATTTCAGAAACGTGAATCAATCCTTCTACACCAGGAGCAATCTCAACGAATGCACCGTAGTCTGCAAGAACAACCACTTTACCTGTAATCTTTTGTCCAACTTCCAAAGTATCTTGAATAGCATCCCATGGGTGAGCAGACAATTGTTTCAAGCCAAGAGCGATACGCTTCTTGTCATCATCGAAGTCAAGAATAACAACGTTGATTTTAGAATCCAATTGAACAATCTCTTCAGGATGAACAATACGTCCCCAAGAAAGGTCAGTAATGTGAATCAATCCATCTACGCCGCCAAGGTCAACGAATACACCGTAGCTTGTGATGTTTTTAACCACACCTTCCAATACTTGTCCTTTTTCAAGGCCAGACATGATTTGTTTTTTCTGTTCTTCCAATTCAGCTTCGATAAGCGCTTTGTGAGAAACAACTACGTTTTTGAATTCGTTGTTAATCTTAACAACTTTCAATTCCATAATTTTTCCAACGTACACATCGTAATCACGAATTGGTTTAACGTCGATTTGAGATCCAGGTAAGAACGCTTCGATACCGAATACGTCAACGATAAGTCCGCCTTTCGTGCGACACTTAACTTCACCTTTAATGATTTCGCCAGACTCAAGAGCTGCATTAACGTTACCCCAAGCGCTGAACAAACGAGCAGTCTTGTGAGAAACGATTAATTGTCCGTTTTTGTCTTCTTGTAATTCAACATAAACAGGAACGCGATCACCAGCTTTAAGATCTGGATTGTAACGGAATTCAGTTACCGCAACAACACCTTCAGACTTGTATCCGATGTTTATTACAACTTCTTTCTTTCCTACAGAAACAACAGTTCCTTCAATTACTGTTTTTTCAGCAATTGTAGACAATGTGTTTTCGTACAATGAATCGTAGCGTGAACGCTCATCATCACTGTATCCACCAGAAGCTTCGTAAGCTTCCCAGCTGAACTCGCCATTTTCATTCATGAAAGCAGCGTCGTCAGCAGTGCTGTACAACTCTAGTGGTTCTTCAGAAGCAACTTCTTCTTCTAAAGATGCAGAAGCAGTAGCTTCAGTGTTTTCAGTTCCTTCGGTGGTTGGAACCGTGTTTTCAGCTTCTTCAGCTGGATTTAATTCTTCTGCCATGGGGCATTGTTAATTTGTATTTCATTCGCCTTCGCACGCATACGGAATGAAAGAGTTAGTTATTGTTCAGTGACTCAGCGTCTTATCACTACCCAAAAAGGGACGCGAATATACAAAAAAAATCGGCTAATATGCCGATTTCAATCACTTTGTGATCAATTCTTTGAATCAATCTTTCAGATCAATCACTGCGTGATCAATTCTTTGAATCAATCTTTCAGATCAATCACTGCGTGATCAATTCTTTGAATCAATCTTTCAGATCAATCACTGCGTGATCAATTCTTCGAATCAATCGCGTTGCGATCAATCGTTCCGATTAATCCGAAGGATTGATTGCATTGCAATTGATCACGCAGTGATTGATCCTCAAGGATTGAAAGCATTCGCCCGAAGGACATTCTTTATTTATCCCTCCAAGAATACAGCGAGTCAGCGGAAAAATCCATTTCACCGTTGTTCCAAGAAAGATATCCTTGAGTGACTTCGAAATTCTTGAATTTAGATAAATCCAAAAATGCTTTTGTCATGGGATTGGAAGCGGTTGATAAAAAAGATTTGAAGTCCACGGTTCTTCTCTCTCCGTCAGAAAAAAACAACTCAACCGAATAGTCATTGAGGTATGTCGCTGAAGTTAGTTTCATTATTTAATGCGTTGAGTGATAATTTTCCGTTCAACCCGATTGTTGAGTACAACAAAATTAATCCAATCATTTACAATCTCATACTGATGAGCTGAAATTAATTTTGTCAGATCTCTGCGCTGTTTTGGAGGGAAAGTCTTGTACCCCTTTTGCGTTCGATAGGTGATTTCAGTAATAATACTATTTTCAATCTTGAACTCAATTCTCATTCCATATTCTTCACTGTAAAAAGCATGAATGTGAATTGGAAAATGTTCATTAGAAAAGAACACAAGGCGTATTCCGAAATACTCAAATATTGTAGGCATTTTTATTTGTAAACCTACATAGCTGAGTGTGCATAAACACTAATTTTTATGTGCTAGTTATATGCTGTTTATTCGTTGGAACTACGTTGTTGGAACTACGTTTTCAGGAAGTCGAAGACATTCACGAAGCATTCGTGCAAAGCACATTCGCCAACGGCATTCTTCCCCTCTCTTAACCTCTCTTAACTTATAAGAAAGAAGTCATACGCCAATTTACACACCTCCGCTATAATCCTTTCATTCGTCTCTTCGCTTTCGTAAGAGTTGGTAACCAAAACGCTAATGATGAAATAATGTCCATTCGGAAGGAATACAACTCCCCAATCGTTGGTGGCTGAAGTTAATCCTGCGTCGTTCGTTCCTGAAGAGCCCGTTTTGTGCGCCACAACTGTTCCTTCGGGCAAGAGTCCTTTCAGACGCTTCACGCCGGTGGAGGTTTCTTTCATGGTTTGCCAGAAGAAGTTGTAGCTCGAAGGAGAGAGCAAGCCGTTTTTATTTTCATAGAACAACCGCAACGTTTGAACAGCGGCATTCGGAGTAATCCAATTCTGAAACATGTTTTCCCATTTCGACTGCATGGTGCGTTCGTTGTATGCAAATTGAAGATCTTGAATGTTGTTCTTTTTGAAGTAAGATTCCACATCTTTGGGAGAACCAACCATTCCAATTAAAGTATCGCAAGCGATATTATCACTGTGCGAAATACAGTACTGAATCAGTTGCGCAACGGAAAGATCTCCTCCATCAGGAAAATCTGTTCCAAGCGGATTCCAATACGCATCAACAGGCAAGTCGTCTTTGGATATTTTTATTTTCTGATCGAGACTAAATTCGCCGCGATCAATTTTATCAAGCATTGCTAGACCAATGTGCATTTTGTAAGCGCTCTGAGTAGGGCAGTGCATATTCCCATTGATCGAAAGCGTATCGTTCCCATTTTCTCCTGAAATAGAAATTCCAACCGCCGCTTTTTTATCGGCCAAGATTTGTTCAATCTGCTTTTTCAATTCATTTGTCCGATCCACCTTCTCCGCACCTTCAACAGGTACAGGAGTGAAGATAAAAAAGTAAATCACCGCCCACACCACCCCGAAAAACAATCCGAGATAAACGGTATTCAGATGCTTCTTCAAATCACGCTTCACGATCAATCGAAATAGAACCCATAGAATGAAAAGTACTGCAAACGCAATGGGGAGGTAGATTCTAAGCATGTTAGTCTAATTTTTTTAGCTCGTCAGTCATCAATTCGATTTAACCGTTATCAATAGATCGCTTTCAAAAATAGCAGCAGGGGAAATGACAATCTCATTCAGTGGAATCTTTTCCCCGTATCGTTCGTTCAGCTTTTTTCGAACCACATTGTTTGTCAAGTCAAACTCTTCAAGATGCTGAAGTTTTCCAATTTCAATTCCTGCGGCGCGTTGATAGATTTTCCAAATCAATTCAGAGC
This sequence comes from Flavobacteriales bacterium, assembly GCA_044349305.1. Lineage (GTDB taxonomy): Bacteria > Bacteroidota > Bacteroidia > Flavobacteriales_D > Sanyastnellaceae > CAIZGX01. The sequence goes on along the minus strand of JBIKRF010000004.1, from coordinate 15,695 downwards.
AGTACATTTTTTCGTCTGACCACTCGAATGTCAAATCATATTTTTTGCCTTGGAATTTCTCTCCTTCTCTTTTCATTTTTTGCAGTACCTCGGCTGTCAAAACTTCATCGGCATTTTTCAATCGTTTAATTACATAATGTCCGTCTTTACCTCGAGCAATCCATTTGTCAAGCGGAGTTTTCTTAACCGGCTGAATAGCTTCTAACACATAGAACTCATTGTTTTTACTGAATACAATTCCGCAATGAGAGTATTTAGAGTTCGTCGCAAGTTGAATGGCTTTGCTCTGCTCAGAGAGTGAGGTTTGAAAAATGAGATCACCATTTTGTATTTGGCCTTGCTCTGTAAGTTTTTCTACTTCTTTTCTTGAGATTTCAAGCCTGTCATTTGAGTTGAAAAAGTGGCTATAACCGTAAAGCCCTTCACAAAGTGTCAGTCCTAAAATTCCAAGTATGAAGAGTATCTTTTTCAAATTTATTACGTTTATTTAAAAGTACTTAAATTCCTCATTCATTCAACCCCAGATTTCATCATTTCTCTCCTTCCCAAAAATCGTTGAAGTCTATTTGCTAGATTTATAGGGCAATTGGGAGCATTTGCCAGAAATAGAATAGGAGCGGTGGGGTTGAAAAATACGTCGAAAGACGTAAGAGCGAAGTTCCCTTCGGGATACATCCACTCTGTGGATCAGTCCGCATAGCGGATGCATCCCTTCGGGATTGGTCCTGTGTGGATTTGTCCCTTCGGGATACATCCACTCTGTGGATCAGTCCGCTAGCGGATACATCCCTTCGGGATTGGTCCTGTAAGGATTTTTCCCTTCGGGATTGGTCAACGAAGTGGATTAGAAATTCCGAATGCTTAATTACAACTTCAGTGCTGTTACCTTATCTCAGCAAATCCCGAGATTTCAAATTTTGCAGCACAGTCATTTGCTGAATAGCCAATTGGTTGAGTTTAACAAGCCTTTCTTTTTGTTCTAACTTCTCTTGAATAAGCAAAGAATTAATGTTCTCTAAATTCGACAAACAAATAAGTTCATTCATACTCGCATAGTCGCGAATGTTACCTTGAAGACTTGGGTTGCGATCTCTCCATTCGCGAGCGGTAAATCCAAATAATGCGACATTCAATAAATCAGCTTCATTGGCATAAATAGTATTCACTTGATCTTTGCTAAGCAATTTTGGAACAATGAAATCCTTGATTGCTTGTGTCTGAATGTGATAATTCACTTTAGCTAATTCTCTTTTTACCGACCAGCCAAGATCCTTATACTCTTGTTGTTTTAATCTTTGAAATTCTTGGATCAAATAAATTTGAAACTCAGGACTTAACCACATTGCGAAATGAAATGCAATGTCTTTGTGAGCATATGTCCCGCCATAGCGACCAGATTTTACAGTCAATCCTTTTGCCGCTGTTCGACTTATCCATTGACCAACGGACATTGTAAATCTGTTAACGCCGGAATCTTTTTCAATTACACCGAATTCGGGGTAATTGAAATTAACATTATGAATTCTTTCCCATATCGATAAATACTCAAGAGTGTTCTTGTTGGTTATCCATTTGCTAATTAGACCACTTCCTTCTTTGAATCCCGAAGAAATATCGGTTAGTGAAATAAAATCATTTTCGTTGAATTGAATAATTGAAATTTCCGTTGTTTGAACTTTTATTTTCGCCATTTTTTTTAGCCACAAAGTTGAATTGGCTAGTTGGCATAAACACCAATTTTTATATGCAGTTTATATGCTGCTTATTCGTCAATCCGAAGGATTAATCAACGCAGTTGATTGATTGCTTGCAATTGATCTTCGAAGAAGATTGGTCCTACTTCGTAATTCCTATTTCATAATTGGAACTGCGTTGCCTAGAGCTCGCTCTGCGAGTGGCATCCGAAATGCCCCCAGTGAAGCTGGGGGATAACGTTCAAGGTCACAATTTGCAACCTTGAATTCCTCAATAAATTCAAGTGCTTCAGAGACTATTTCAGGTTCAAGGTCACAAATTGGAACCCTGAAAATGATGTCGCAATTTGCGACTTCATTCTTGAAACATGGCTCTAAAATGGATGGGCTGGTGTCTCAAATACTCACTCATCTTCAAGATTAGAAAGTCGAAGACATTCGCGTAGCATTCGCCAAAGGCATTCGTACGAAGTACATTCTTTCAAAGTGAAAATTATTTTTCAATCAAAGGATTATACATCATAATCGCATTGTTCTCACTTACCAATTCTTCATTGGTGAGACCGGTTGATTTGTCGTGAATCGACTTCCAAATTTTATTGTGACGTGTATAGCCGCCCCACCACTGATGCTGGAACAGATGATCTGTTTCATAAATGCGGTAATCTAAATTTAAATTTTCGTTACAGCGGATTTCGCCGTTCAGATTTTTATCGTCTAACCACAAGAATATTTGAAAGGAATGAGACGTTTTGTTTTCCAATTGCAAATCAATGTAGTTGTATGAAAGCGTTGCCCCGCATGCGAACGGAATGGTTCTATTCACATCTGGAAAAACATCGTAGCCATGTCTCCAACGTTCTTTTATTGTCAAAGGTGTGTGAAGCGCCATCCAATAAAGAAGATTTCCAAGCTGACAAAGTCCTCCGCCAATGTCGGTAGAAATGTTGCCATTGTGAAGCGCGAGCCCTTCCAAATACCCTTTATTCGCAGTCGGTCTTCCAACCAATTTCCATAACGAAAAGACTTGTCCCGGAAGAATGACAACTTTGTGCATTCGCTGAGTAGCAATTTTCAGATTCGTAACCTTGTTGTGCTGAAGATACATGTCTACATCTTTCAAAGGACGAAGCATCACGGATTTGTGTTGAATCAGCGAATGAGTGAGTTCAGCATCAGCATTAACTTTTGCAAATTTCTTTCGCTCAAGAAACCACACCAATCTTCTTTTCAAAATGAAATATTCTTTCCCCAATTTACTTCGAAGAAAACTACGCTTAATCGGTTTTTCAATTTGATGGGGAAGGGGCATGCTTTACTTCAATTGTTACTGTATGACTTCAATCGTATGTTCTTACGTTTTTAGTCCCTTTACCTTTGTTCCAGGTCCATGCCGCAGTGATTTTGTAAGTGTGCTCGTGTAACATTACAATTTGGTTTATTGTTCTTCTATTATTGATGTTCCTTTTGATTTATCACCAGAAGTCCATTCCCAATTTTCATGAAGGCGAATTTTTCCGTTCTCAAGAATTTCTGGTTTTGAAATGCAAATGCCTGTCATCAATTCGTCATTTTCATTTACTTGATGATAACGCATATCTATATTTCCTAAATCGTCAACCACACCAATGAGATGACCATATTTAATCTTTCCACCTGAATATTCAGAGGTTAATATATTTCCAATTTGCTTGTAATGAAAAAGAGTTTCATTTGATGTTTCTCCGTTTTCAGAGTTGCTTATTGGTCTAAATTTTTTCTGGTTATAGTTCATGGTGTCATTTTTCTGATAGGTAGGCATCGATTATTCAATCCGCTCATATTCATTTTCAAACTGTCCACTTCCGGCGCCAAAAATAGGGAGGGCAACCAATAGCATGACTCTACCGCCTCCTGAGTTTATGATTACCAATTTGTTTTCCTTTGTCAAGCCCACATATTTAAAATTGTCACCTAGAACCCACAATAAGGGGCCAACAATAAAGCTAGCTTCCCACTGTCTTCTAACTTTGAAATAGCCTCTTCTATACTTTCCTTTAATAGTTAAGCTGTCAATAGTAAACTCGTTGTCCAACACCTTTAATTTTATATGGTGCTTATCTACTGGAGTTAAATTGATGATCAGGTTTTTCTGATTGTAAACTGTATCGTAGTCGAAATTGCTAAAGAGTGTTCTTTGAAAATGAACAGTGTCATTTTTTGTGTTCTTGAAGGAACCGCTGAGTGCATCAAATGAACTTTTGTCTAAGTGTATGTCTTTTCCTTTTCTGCTTTTAAGTTTAATAGTTGAGCAGGAACAGATTAGCAAAGTCAAGCTGAAAATTAGTAGAATACTATTTCTTTTCATTGTGTTATTACTTTCGCTACGCTGTTTTATTAATTGCCACAATCTATCTTTCGTCTCGAGCTAGCTAGGCGAGCGGCATCCGAAATACGCCACTATCAGTCGCGTTGTTAGCATTGATTTTTCGTTCGTTTGGTGGTATTGGGCTCCGTATTTAATTAGTATGTAGAGAGTATATCATTTAGGTTTTATCCTCATACCAACTTAATTCAAGACCACTCGTTGTCTGACGGTCTGCTTTTCTCCGATGCACTCGATTAAATACAACCCTTTAGCAAAGGCCGAAACATCAATGACAGTCTTTGAATTCAATAGATTTCGTTCGAATACAATCCTACCTTTTGGGTCATACAGCCTAATTGTAGTAGTCTCACCGTCCCATGCAAACATCTCTACATTCAAGGTATTTATTGCTGGGTTGGGATACAGGGAAGTGATGAGCGATTCTCTGCTTTCTTCTTGCACAGAAATGAATCCCTCGCAATAGGCCATGTCGTTGATGGCAAGTACCATTTGTTCACCCATCGATCTGCCTACATTGAGCATGGTAAGTGCATTGTTGTTGTAATGGTATCCAGCATCATCAGGCGATTCGGCAGCAATCATGTAAAATGCTTTGGAGTCGACAAATCCAACGGTGCCGCCGTATAGCGAATCATTGCAACCCACATTTTCTTGGGCCACGGCCACTATGTTCTGGATGGACTGCATCCACCAGTCCCCTGAAAGTTCATATCCTCCTTGTCCAGCACTGGCAATGACTACCGGCAGGGCTGGATTACTAAAGGCGGTTCGCACATCGTTTACCAAATGATAAAGGTTGCTCTCATATTCATTGAGGAAAGCTTCGGATGCTGCATCATTCCACCCCTGAAACCACGCAAATCCTGATATCTCGAAGTCTGTAGCATCTATCTCCGGGAATTCCGTTGCAAGATTTTCCGTGACACTCTCCACAATGTCCAACATCTGGTTATAGTATGGACCGGTGGTCCCGCCTGCCGATGGCGGTCGGAAATCTTCGGCTATGCTCACGCCTCCCCAAGCCGCTTTGATAATGAGCACCGGATCTTCGAAATATTGGTCCATTTGATGAGCGAACATCAGCTCAGGCCCGATGTAGTTTGGATTCACTCCTTGGCCAATGGTTACGTTGTCTTTGATGATGGTACCTTCATCGTTTTCAAAATGGAGGTAGACATCGTCCAAAACAGTCCATTCGCCTGCGGTCTGCAACATAGCCCACTGGCCATCGGTGTCATTTTCCATCACATCAAGCAGCGTATTGGGCGAGGGGTAGTTCTCTTGTTGCCCGTTCATGAATGCCACCACATTAGCTCCTAAGTCGGTGAGTGTCCATGAGATTTCACCACCGTATGAACCGGCTTGGTTGACGACAACATCACACGGAACACCGCTTTGCAGCGTTATGGTGGCAGTGCCTGCTGAACCGTCGGGCAATGTTTCGGTGGCCACCACCATTCCGGCTTGCAAAATATCATAGGTCCACCCGTTCCATCCGTCTCCATAATTATCTACCATATTGAAGGTGAAATCACAGGTTTCGGTGCCGTCACAAATTGGCGTGAACGATGTTATAACTGCTCCAATGGCACCGGTTGCGCCATCATAGATTTTGCCATGACCCTGCATATTGGATTGGCCGGACAACACAAAAACACGAACGACACCTGTCGATTTCACTGACTTTTGTATGTTTCTGTTGTTAATCAAACGTTGCGAAAGCACTTCCGAAGACTCAGTGGATTCCTGTGCTGTAACAAATCCACTCACTATTGATGCGGAAAGAAGAAGGAGTATTCTCAGTTGAATGTGTTTTTTCACGCTGTCACTTTTTAAGCATCTACAGCAACTAATTAAGGATGAAATCAAAATCATAATTCTATCTTTTGTTTAATTAATTAGCAGGAAGACTACTTTTTATTATTAGTTAGATTGTATTCTTCCAAATAGCTTTCTGGTAGGTTATGTTTAAGTTATTTTTTAGCGCTATAAAACTACGGTAAAACTCCTCTGCGAATGCTTGTGCAAAAGACTTGTCTTGTGGGAACTTCGTAATTGGAACTACGCTATTCCTGCTTCGTAATTGGAAAACTGGAAGTTTTATTCCTACTTCGTAATTCCTACGCTGTAATGGGAACTTCGTTTTAAATCTTCCCCTCTCTCAACTTTTCTTACCTAATAACAAACTTCCTTACCTCCACAGCATCGCCACTCAAACAACGAATGACATACAACCCAGAGGCGAGGTGATTGGTGCTGATTTCCTCAGAAACTCGTGATTGGTGACTAATAATTTTATTTCCTTTCGAATCATAAACTTCACAAGTAAACCCCTTCCCAGGCCAGTTAATCCGAACCGAAGTAGCAGTCTGATTCAACCAGAAATTTTCATCTGATTCTTCAGCAACCGGCGTGCACATCACGTAATTCAACTTCTCCCAAATCTGATCGTTCAATAAAAACGGAACCAACGAATTGTCGGGCGCATTGCCCATGCGAATGAACACCAACCCTTCACTCGGACTCACATTCAGGCACTGTCCATCTCTACCAAGCGCAGCGTAAACATCTGAAGGTGCATTTGGAAACATCATCCCAGGTATTACAATTTGCGTTTGCGGAATCATATATGAACTTTGACCATTCAACCACCACAAGTAACCGTATGAGTTGTTCAGATTCTGAGAAGGCGTGATCATTTCTTGATAATAATTCGCGTCGGTCATCAACTGATTGCCATTCCAATTTCCGCCGTTCTGCATTAAGATTCCAAAACGCGCCATGCTTCGTGCAGTGCTCAAATACACGTTGTTATATCCACTCTGAAAAAAGAATCCATCCATTCCCGTCGGTTGCTTCAAGGCTGAAAAGACAAGTCCGTTCAACGTCTGTCCGGTCGCTCCTTCCAACACACCATCGAGTAGGGTATAGGGACCATTGTGATACGCCCAGCGTGTGCCCGCATCTGCAGAATAAATCAAACAATTCGGATCGGTGCAATACGGATCTGCAACACCATCGTCTAACCCCGATGTCATGGTTAATTGGTTTCGAACCGTAATGTTATTTTCCTGAGCGGCAGTGCAACTGGTCCAGCCACTTCCCAAATAACTTGAACTTAAATCATTGATCGAAAGCTGTCCGTTTTGTTGCGCAATTCCAACCAAATAGGAGGTAAGTGTCTTCCCCGCAGAAGCCCAATACCACAGGCTATCCTGCGTGAATGTCCCGAAGTAATTCTCAATGACAATCTTGCCATTCTTCAACACAATAAATGCTTTCGTATTGTTACTTTCCAGAAAGGTTAACAACTCTGGTATCTGATCTTCACACCACCCCAATTCCGCTGGAGTAATAGTGGCCCATGTGTTACCTGTGTTAGGTGGGAAATAGATTTGTCCTTTAGCAAAAACATTTGCGACAATCAAAAGAAGAAGTAAAGTGTATTTCATGTTCGTTTGAAGATATTTCACTGAAATGGTTTAACGAAGATACTAATCAAACCATCTGAATTTTCGCAACATTCTTGCCCTCGTCCTCAGGACATTCGTCATCGACCCTCGTTGCTTGCAACCATCGTCCATAGGACCCTCGCAACGCCTGTTGCCCTCGCGAAGTATTCGCTAAACAGCAGCCCATGCGAACAGCGCTAGCCAAAACAACCCCTTAATCAAAAAAAACAAAAAGCCAATCCAGCCAACACGTTTAAGCCAATGGTTGAATTTTTGTTTCATAAAACGAAGGTAAAAAAGAAAGGCTCCTTTCGGAGCCTTTCAGATATTATCCTAAGTAAGATTTTAAGATCTTACTTCTGCTTGTGTGCTTTAAGCGTCGAATCGCTTTCTCTTTAATCTGACGAACACGTTCACGCGTTAGATCGAAGCGCTCTCCGATTTCTTCCAACGTAAGTGGATGTTCACCATTCAAACCGAAATACAATCGAACCACATCGCCCTCGCGCGCTGTAAGCGTGCGAAGTGAGCGTTCAATCTCGCGACGCAAACTTTCATGCAATAGATCTGTATCCGGAGAAGGAGTGTCGTTCGTTTGCAATACATCGTACATCGTAGAGCTACTGTCATCTCCGTCTTTCAAAGGAGCATCCATAGATACGTGACGTCCGCTGTTGCGCAACGATTGCTTCACTTCATCCAAAGTCATTTCTAACACTTCAGCCAATTCAGCTGGAGTAGGTGGACGTTCGAATTCTTGTTCCAACTTAGCGAATGCCTTGTTGATCTTGTTAATCGAACCAATCTTATTCAAAGGAAGACGAACAATACGAGATTGCTCAGCCAACGCTTGAAGAATAGATTGACGAATCCACCATACAGCGTAAGAAATGAATTTAAATCCACGGGTTTCATCGAAACGCTGAGCCGCTTTAATCAAGCCAAGGTTTCCTTCGTTAATCAAATCGGGAAGAGATAAACCTTGGTTTTGATACTGTTTCGACACAGATACAACGAAACGCAAATTCGCTTTAGTCAATTTCTCCAAGGCAATCTGATCACCTTGTTTAATGCGACGAGCCAACTCAACTTCTTCTTCGGCAGTAATCAAATCCACACGACCAATCTCTTGCAAATACTTGTCAAGGGAAGCGGTCTCGCGGTTGGTTACCTGTTTTGTAATTTTTAACTGTCTCATGTTTGCTTAACGTTCGTTTAATTCACTGTTTCTATTATACGCAGAAAACAGGAATTTAGTTTTGTTCTTCTGGCTTTGGAAGCAAAGCTTTTCTAGAAAGCTTCAATTTACCGGTCTTAGGATCTTTTCCTAAAACTTTAAATTTAACCAAATCACCAACTTTCAATACCTCGTTAACATCGTCTACACGTCTCCATTCTAATTCACTTATGTGAATAAGGCCATCTTGACCTGGAATAATTTCAACGAATGCTCCGAACGGTTGAATGGTTTTAACTGGACCTTCATACGTAGCTCCAATTTCAACTTGTGGAGGCCAAACAATAGACTTCACACGATTCACAGCAGCATCAAGGCTTGTCTTGTCCGCAGACGCAATTTCTACAAATCCTTTGTTGTCGCGCTCTTCGATAGAGATTGTTGCGCCAGTTGTTTTCTGAATTTCTTGAATTACTTTTCCTCCAGGACCAATTACTTTTCCGATTTCTTCGGTTGGAATTTCGAAGCTAATGATACGTGGTGCGTGAGGTTTGTAATCTTCGCGTGGTTCAGAAATGGTTTTCATCATTTCGCCCAAGATGTGCAAACGACCTTGCTTGGCTTGATCCAAAGCGTCGGTTAACAATTGCATTGAAAGACCCTTGATCTTTATGTCCATTTGGCAAGCTGTAATTCCTTTCGAAGTTCCAGTTACTTTAAAGTCCATATCGCCCAAGTGATCCTCGTCTCCTAGGATATCTGATAAGATTGAATATTTCCCGTTTTCATCTGTGATTAATCCCATTGCAATTCCAGATACTGGAGAAGTAATAGGAACACCACCGTCCATTAACGCAAGTGTACCTGCGCAAACGGTAGCCATAGATGAAGATCCGTTCGATTCTAAAATGTCAGACACAATTCGCATCGTGTAAGGACATTTTTCAGTTTCAGGAAGAACAGGCTTCAATGCACGAAGTGCAAGGTTACCGTGTCCAATTTCACGACGACCCGTTGAACGAATCGGACGTGCTTCACCTGTGCTGAATGGTGGGAAGTTGTAATGCAACAAGAACTTATCGTTACGTGCATTTACAACACCGTCAACGAATTGCTCGTCGAGTTTAGTTCCCAAAGTAAGCGTGGTCAAAGATTGTGTTTCTCCACGAGTGAAGACACTTGATCCGTGAGCACCTGGCAAATAATCTACTTCACACCAGATTGGACGAATGGTGCGGGTATCGCGGCCATCCAAACGAATACCATCGTCTAGGATCATGCGACGCATAGCGTCTTTCAAACAATCGTGGGTATATTTCTTCAACAAGAAAGCATTTGCAGATTTCTCTTCCGCAGTGAATTGAGCGAAAAACTCTTCTTCAATTTGGTGAAACGCTGCGCTTCTTTCTTTCTTTCCAGATGGAGTCTTTACAGCAACATAGAACTTGTTATAACACTCGTCCCATACTTTCTTCTTCAACTCTTCGTCTTTTGGTTCGTGGTTGTATGAACGCTTTACAGTCGCTTTTTCAACCTTCGATGCCAATTCCAATTGAGCTTTTACTTGTGCTTGAATAGCAGTGTGAGCAATAGCAATGGCCTCAACCATAACTTCCTCAGACACTTCTTTCATTTCACCTTCAACCATTACAATGCTGTCTGCACTTCCTGCAATCATCATGTCTAAATCGGCAAGTGCCAATTGAGAGCGAGTAGGGTTCACAACGAACTCACCGTTGATGCGTGCAACACGAACTTCTGAAATAGGTCCGTTGAAAGGAATATCTGAAACTGCAATTGCAGCTGATGCTGCAAGACCAGCTAAACTGTCAGGCATGTGCTCCGTGTCAGCAGAGATCAAGGATACAACAACTTGTGTATCGCTGTGAAAATCTTCTGGGAACATTGGGCGTAAAGCGCGGTCAATCAAACGAGAAACTAAAATCTCGTCGTCGTATGGACGTGCTTCACGTTTGAAATATCCACCTGGGAAACGACCCACAGCTGCATATTTTTCACGGTACTCTACCGTTAGAGGAAGGAAGTCTAACCCTTCTTTTGCTTCTTCGTTGGCTACAACGGTTGCCAGGAGCATCGTATCTCCTTGGCGAACGACTACAGAACCATGCGCTTGCTTCGCTAATTTACCAGTTTCAATGGTAATTGGCGCAGAAGAACCCATGTCAATGGTCGTTGTGATTGCTTCGATTTTCATTCTTTTATTTTCGGATATATAGTTCTAAGAAAAAACGCGAAAAGGCAATTGTTAAATTGCCTTTTCTTTTGAATTATGCCTGTATATTACTTACGTAACTCAAGTTCTTTTACGATTGCACGGTAACGAGCGATGTCAACTTTTTGCAAATAATCCAATAAGCTTCTGCGCTTACCAACCAATGCAATCAACGAACGTTGTGTGCCGTAATCTTTTTTATTCTTCTTCAAGTGCTCAGTTAAGTGAGCAATACGGTAGGTGAACAAAGCGATTTGTCCTTCTGAACTACCTGTGTCTGTTGCAGATTTACCGTGTTTAGCGAAAATCTCTTGTTTTTTTTCTGTTGTAAGGTACATGCCAATACTTTTTTAGTGATTATTATGTGAGCCTCCAAGTAAATATTACTTTTCTTGAAAGTGGGGTGCAAAGATACGAAACTTCTTTTCGTGTTTCCAAGTTTATTTTAAGTGACTTAAGGTAAGCGCCAATTTCTTCTTCATTTCGGTACGCTTAACAATGTAGTCGAGGAAGCCATGTTCTAAAACGAATTCAGAACTTTGGAATCCAGCAGGTAAGTCTTTCTTAATGGTTTCCTTCACCACACGAGGTCCGGCAAATCCAATAAGCGCTTTCGGTTCAGCAATATTTAAGTCGCCCAACATGGCGAAAGAAGCAGTCACACCTCCAGTAGTTGGGTCAGTTAAAATAGAGATATAAGGAAGTCCGGCTTCAGCCAACTGTGTCAACTTCGCAGAGGTCTTCGCCATTTGCATCAAAGAAAATCCAGCTTCCATCATACGAGCTCCGCCCGATTTTGAAATACAGATAAACGGACAGTGTTCTTCGATAGCCTTATCTACACCAAGCGCGAATTTCTCTCCAACTACAGAACCCATCGAACCACCAATGAAGGCAAAGTCCATACAGGCAATAACAGCATTCTCATGTTCAATCTTACCAAATCCCACGCGCAACGCATCTTTCAATCCGGTTTTTGCAATAGTGGTTTTAATACGATCCTTGTAATTCTTCGTGTCTGTAAACGTTAGTGGATCGGCACTTTTCATGTGTTCAGCCACTTCAATCCATTCGTGCTCGTCGAAAAAGATTGAAAAATATTGCAACGATCCAATTTTCTCGTGATACTCGCATGCTTCGCAAACCCAGTCGTGCTCTGCATGCTGCTCACTTGTAACAACGTGCTTACACTCGGGACATTGGTACCACAATCCTTCCGGAATCTCCTTCTTCTCTTGATTCTGCGTGGTAATACCTTTGTTTTTTCTCTTGAACCAACTCATTCTTTTGAAATTTGATTAGACGGCAAAAATAGGTAATCCAACTTTAACTACGAATCAAAACAATTTGGTCACATGAAAATAACTTTTTGACCTTACATTCGTGCTCTAAAAAAATCTCAAGATGTCAATCAATCTTAATTCAATTCTCCAAGTATTAGTTCCAAAAGATAAAAAGTGTTTTCCGCTTTTTCAGGCTTCAGTGACAAATGCCGTGCGCACAGCAAAAGTGTTAAAGGAGTCTTTTGAGGTTGATAGTGTAAAGCGCATGCAATTACATGCTGAAATCCACGATCTCGAGCATGTTGGAGATGATTTAACAGATGCGTTGAAATTAGAAGTTGAAGCGAATTTCAATGTGCCATTCGATAGAGAAGAAGTCTATCAGTTGGCTATTGTTATCGACGACATCGTTGACGATATGTACGGAGTTTCGAAGCGAATTGAATTGTATAAAATCCATAACATTCCAACCGTTTTTGGTGAAATGGCTCAAGTGATTTGGGACAGTACGAAAGTCTTGGAAGAACTTATGGAAAACCTGAAGAAATTCAGATATTCAGAATCTGCAAGAAAGAGAATTGCGGCTATTCGCGAACTAGAAAGAAAAATGGATAGCCTTCAAGAATCGGCTATTGCTAAACTTTTCAGCGAAGGAGCAGATCCAATAGAACTCATCAAACAACAAGAAGTGTTTGGTTTAATGGCTCGCTCAGAGAAGCGCTGCGAGGAAGCGGCAAGCATCATTGAAGCCGTATTGGTGAAATTCAACTAAGCCATGCAAAAGACAGTCTGCATTACTGGAGCAAGTTCCGGATTTGGAAAATGCACCGCTGAATTATTTTTGAAGAATAACTGGAAGGTTATTGCCATTGCAAGAAGATTGGAGCCTTTGAATGAATTGAAAGCATTCGCGCAGAATGACAATCAATTGCTCATTCATTCACTCGATGTTCAAAATGAAAAAGAAGTCTCTTCTTTCTTTCAATCCCTACCAGCTGATTTCAAGCAGATCGATGTCTTATTCAACAACGCGGGATTGTCGCGCGGAAAAGATGAATTAGTCAATGCTAAGTTGGATCATTGGGAAGAGATGATCAACACCAACATCAAAGGATTTTTATATGTAGCCAAAGCTGTTTTATCTATTATGAAAGAGCAGGGCAGTGGCTACATCATCAATACAGGTTCTGTCGCAGGTAGAAATTCATATATAGGTGGAAATGTATACGGCGCAACCAAAGCAGCCGTTAAGATGCTTTCGGAAAGCATGCGTCTCGAAGCCGCGGCGTATGGTGTGCGTGTTGGAGAAATAGCGCCGGGAGCAGCAGAGACAGAGTTCAGCATGGTTCGATTCGATCAGAATAAATCAACCGCCGATTCTGTTTACACAGGATTCACGCCTTTAGTAGGAGAAGACATTGCAAATACAGTTTGGTTTTTAGCCAACTTACCCGAGCATGTGTGTATTCAAGAATTGGTAATCATGCCAACAGCGCAACCCAATGCAAATGTGGTTTATAGAAAATAATCATGCGTCATTTATTTATTGTTTTAGTAAGTCTTGCACTCGCAAGCTGTTCGCCTAAAGAACAAGTAGATCTTATTCTACACAACGGCACATTCCACAGTTTAAACGCAAACAACGACACCTATGAGGCTGTGGCTATTCGCGATGGAAAAGTAGTCGCTGTTGGCCCTGAAAACGAGATCCTCAACGGATACAGTTCTCCTTCCATTTATGATATGGAAAAGAAACACATCTATCCGGGATTCATAGACGCGCACGCGCACTTGTTGGGATATTCTTTAATGAAGAACGATTTAGATTTAGTTGGAACAACTTCATGGAATGAAATCGTTGAAAAGCTGAAAGGCTTTCAAAGCAAACGCTCCAGCGGTTGGATAGTTGGAAGAGGATGGGATCAAAACGATTGGCTTACAGTATTGAATGAACAAGTTCGTCCTGACGGAATTCCAACCAATTCAGCATTGAATAATTTGTATCCGCAAACACCGGTTGTTCTTATTCGAATAGACGGTCATGCTGCCATAGCGAACGACGAAGCCATGAGAAGAGCTGGAATGTATGTGGAAGGGGGAGTGCTCTTGGATAACGACATGACTAAGGTCTTGAATGCAATTCCACTTGCATCGAATAAAGAAAAGGCTGCTCTTTTATTGGAAGGACAAAGCGATTGCATCGCAGCAGGATTAACAACTATTGATGAAGCCGGAATAGACACCGATGATTTGAAAATCATAGACTCACTTCAAAAGAGTGGCTCGTTTCATCTGCGTGTTTATGCTATGTTGAATGCCTCGGATAAAGACTTTCAATATTGGATGGAAAGAGGTCCAGACACAGCATCTTCTATGTTGAAAGTACGCAGCATTAAGTTCATGGTAGATGGTGCGCTTGGAAGTCGGGGAGCCTGTTTGAAGAAGGCATACTCTGATGTTCTAACCACCAAGGGCGCTTTGCTAAATGATCCAGGTTATTTTCGTTTTCGATTTGCTGCGGCTTGTGCACGAGGCTTTCAGGTATGTACGCACGCCATAGGCGATAGTGCAAATGCGGAAGTCTTAAAGTGGTATGGCGAATTGTTGGAAGGGGTGAACGATAAGCGTTGGAGAATAGAGCATGCGCAGGTAGTTGATTCAATAGATTTCGAAAAGTTTCAGCAATACAGTGTAATACCGAGTGTGCAGCCCACGCATGCCATAAGCGATGCTCCATGGGCTATGTCGAGATTGGGAGGCGCTCGCTTACGTTATGCGTATAACTACAAGAGGTTGTTGAGTTATTCGAATATGTTAGCGTTGGGAACAGATTTTCCGGTTGAAGTTATGGATCCGTTAAGAACATTCTACACCGCAGTATTCAGGAAAGAGTTTAAAGAAGGAAGTGAGGTATTCGCATCGAGTGAAGCGTTGAGTCCGTTGGAAGCCTTGTACGGTATGACTGTATGGGCAGCGGTATCGAATTTTGAAGAAGCAGAGAAGGGCTCTATAGAGGTAGGAAAGTTCGCTGATTTCACGGTGTTGAATTTGGATATATTGAAAGCGACGGAGAAAGAAATGTTAAGAGCGAAAGTTGATCAAACCATCATTAACGGCCTTGTTTTTCGTGGTGGCAAGCGGTTGTCCTAAAAAAAAACAAAAAAAGTTTTGTGTATAGGACTCTATATTTGAGGGTGTTGAGTGCAAGTCGAAAAAATAAATGAAAATTATTTTACCAAAACACTTGCGCGGATGAATATTATGACTACTTTTGCGACCGCTTTAGAGAAACAATGTGACTCTAAGGTTAAGAAAAAGTTTAGTAAACGCATCAACGAAGGTTGAGAACGGGATTAAATAAAATAGAAAAAGTTCTTTGATATAATGCAGCAGATAACAGGTTAAATTATTGAGCCACAAGATTAAACAATTTACAATGGAGAGTTTGATCCTGGCTCAGGATGAACGCTAGCGGCAGGCCTAACACA
>JBIKRF010000135.1:0-4912 GCA_044349305.1 Flavobacteriales bacterium | reverse complement strand
CCACTAAAAATGTTAAATTCCTTAGTAGCTCAGTTGGTTAGAGCACATGACTGTTAATCATGGGGTCCCTGGTTCGAGTCCAGGCTGGGGAGCGAAGCCTTGCAGAAATGCGAGGCTTTTTTGTTGGGGAAATATTCCCGTTGGGACATATCCACGAAGTGGACTAATCCCGTTGGGACGAATCCGCTTTGCGGACCAATCCCGTTGGGACAAGTTACTTGTAAAATTCAAAAGCTTGTTTTTCAATGATTTACGGCTCTTATTGACAAAAAATGCAATTTCCGCTAGTTTTTGTCAATAAGGAGGTTAACTCGCTGCATGTCATTTTATTAGCAACAACATAACCACCCCTCTTTCCATAAGGACAGAACGCATAAAGTGGGCTTTTTTTTTGAAGTCGATAGTATTGCAACTCATTTCTAACACACTCACAAAAACACACTGAAAAGTTAAACCTCTAGTTGATAAATATTATTAACCTTCTTTCTCGTTACCCTTTAATTTTATTGCATAATCATGCATTGTGAATTCAAAAGAACTTTTTAGAGATATTGAGAATTGGGAAGGGTTTGTTTCCATGTTGGAAAACCTGAACAAAAAAGAAAAGGGTGACGCGTTTGAATTACTGACGAAACTGTATTTCAAACTTTCTCCGAAATATAGCTTCTACGATGAGGTATGGATGTTGTCTGAAGTTCCTGTTAGTGTTATTGAAGAATTAGGCATTCCTAGTCACGATTTAGGAATAGATCTAATTGCAAAAAGCGGAAATGAATATCACGCTATTCAATGTAAATATCACTCAGATAAAAATCAGTCGGTCACATTCAAAGAAGTTTCCACCTTCATTTCATTATTAGAAAGCAATTCTAAATTCACGCAAGGTTATATCTGTTCAAGTGCAGACATTACCTCTAGGAATTACAATAAGCTTAACACCAAACCCATTAATCTAATTCTTTCAGATTCTTGGCAAGAACTACCGCGTGAGTTTTTTGAAAATGCCCGACACTTCCTTTCGAGAAAGAAAGTTTCGCTTGTTCCGTTTAAGCCAAAAGATCATCAGATAAAAGCACTTGCCGATGCTTCTGAATATTTCAGTCAAAAAGAAAACACAAGAGGGAAATTAATTTTTCCTTGTGGTGCGGGAAAGAGTTTAACCGGATTCTGGTTGATTGAAGAATTGAAATCAAAATCAACTTTGATTGCAGTTCCCAGCCTATCCCTTGTTAAACAAACCTTGGATGTTTACCTCCGAGAAATTGTTGCGCACAAGCGAAAAATAAAATGGCTCTGCATCTGTTCCGATGAAGGAATTGGACAAGACGACGATGTTGTTTTTTACACAGAAAATCTTGGTGTTCCTTGTCAGACAGATCCTGCATACATTGAACAATGGTTAAAGGAAAATAAGAAAGAGGAAATTGTAGTTTTTACAACTTATCAAAGTGGTAGACTCATCGCAGAGATAAGTAAGAAACTAAAATACTCTTTCGACCTAGGGATTTTTGATGAGGCACACAAAACAGTGGGGTCTGATAAAAAATTATTTTCTCATCTTCTTTTCGAAGAGAATATTTCGATAAAGAAAAGAATCTTTATGACCGCTACTGAGCGGTTCTATCGTGGTTCGAAAGATGACATTATCTCCATGGATAATTACGATATCTATGGAGAGACGTTTACTCAGATGAGTTTCAAAGAAGCAATTGAATTGGGACTTTTAACAGACTACAAGGTTATTACCATTGATGTAAAAAAATCTGAGATAGCGGAATTCATTCGACAAAACAATTTAGTTCAACTGAACAACAAATGGGGAAAGGAAACGGAAGCCCGATCACTGGCTTCCATGCTAGCGTTAAGGAAGGCGATGAAAAGATTTCCAATCAAGAACGCGGTTTCTTTTCACTCTTCCATTGACAAAGCCATTCGCAACAAAGAGCTTCAGAATTACATTACAGATACCTATCACTACGAGCCCATTGAGTCTTACACGGTATCTGGAAAAATACCTACAAGCAAGCGCAATGTTATTGTCCAAGAATTTGCTCGTTCACCAAAATCGTTAATCACGAACGCTCGATGTTTAACAGAAGGCGTAGATGTTCCGAATATAGATTGCATTGTATTCTCTGACCCAAGAAAAAGTAAAGTCGATATTGTGCAAGCATTGGGAAGAGCACTTCGAAAGAAAGAAGGCAAAGAATGGGGATATGTTATTCTGCCCATTATTTACGACGAAGAAACGCAAGACATTGACAATGAAAATTTCCAAGAGATTCTTTCTGTTGTCAGAGGGCTCGCCTCAAACGATGAACGAATTGTTGAATATTTCAAGGATAAGAACGAACCCGAAAGCACTCGAAAAAGATCTGAAAGTCAATTCCAGTTGGAAGTTTTTTCCGAATATTTAGATGAAGAAGAATTGTCGAATCAATTGGAAATTCGTTTGTGGGAGAGGTTATCAAATTTTAGTTGGCTACCCCTTGAAGATGCGAAAAAAGAAATACAAAGAATAGGGGTAAAAACTATTCATGAATGGCAAAGAGCATGTAAAAAAGGTATCATACCATTGGATATACCGAGGAGACCTGATAGTTATTATAAAGACAAGGGCTGGATAAACTGGGGAGATTGGTTCGGAACAGGAAGAGGAAAAAAAGATTACTTTGATTTTAAGAGCGCAAAAGAATTGGCTCAAAAACTTGGTATCAAATCTAAAACTGAATGGTTTACAACCTATTCTTCTGGAAAAATAGCTTCCGAATTACCTAAATACCCTGACCAAACATATGAGAAAAATGGATGGACAAATTGGGGAGATTTTTTGGGAACAGGCCGAATAGCAGATCATTTAAAAGAGTATCTGCCATTTGAAATTGCCAGATCATTAGTTCAAAAACTAAAATTGCAAAACGCAAAAGAATGGAAGTCATTTTGCAGTTCCAATGATTTTCCTAAGAACATACCAAAAACGCCGCAGAATACCTACAAAAAATCGGGTTGGAATGGAATGTATGATTGGCTCGGAACCAATGAGAAATCAAGATTTTATAAAGACCGTGAAATACTCTCTTTTGAAGAGGCAAGAGATTTCGCAAGATCGCAAAAATTAATAAATTGGAAAGAATGGGGGCAATTTGCAAAATCAGAAAAAATACCTGATAATGTGCCAAAAAACCCAGAGAAAATTTATAAGAACTCAGGTTGGATTAATTGGGGAGATTGGTTAGGTACAAGCAAAGTATCTAGTCACAAGAGATCTTTTCTAAGTTTTGAAGAAGCAAAAGTTGAAGTAAAAAAACTAAACTTAAAATCCATTGCGGATTGGAGAAATTTCGTTTTAAAAAATCCAAATTTCACACTTCTACCTGCAAATCCCGACAAGGTTTACAAAAATAGCGGGTGGAAGAGTTGGGGAGATTTCTTAGGTACAGGAAATGTCGCTCACAAGGATAAAAAATTTCTAGATTTTGAAGACATGCGAGCCTTTGTGCTGAATCTAGGATTGAAAAACGAATTAGAGTGGCGTGCATGGAAACGAGTTAATGATTTACCCGCAAATATTCCTGGCAATCCTGATAGAATATACAAAGACAAAGGCTGGAAAGGATGGGCCTATTTTTTTGGAAGAAGTCAATAAAGCAGACCGCTATGTCTAAAAACTATGAGCAACAAAAACAAAGTGAACGGCATTTCTTCAATAACTTTTTTAAGACATTGGAAATGGACGGATCTTCATTTCATCAACCTCTTTTAGACCCGCCAGATATTATTCTCAATGATGAGTATAACAAAAAAATCGGAATTGAAATAAGAGAATTGTATAATGAGAAAAACCTGAAAGGAACCATCGCCACGTTTGAAAAAATAATCACTTCATCTAAAAAGCATTTCAATACAATATCCAATCAAGAAATTTGTGTTTCTTTTCATTTTACTAAATCCAACAAACGTTTGAATGAAAATATTCAGGCGATTGGAGAAGAAATTGCTTACAACATATTAAATCATTTAGAGGAATACAAGCGAATCAACAGACACTCATTTGTCATAGATAACCCGATAAAAGACTTCAAAGTATTAGAAAAAGTTAAATTGATAAATTGCACAAGTTGCTCTGAAAAAGGCTGGTATTATGATCCAGAGTTGATTTATGGCTCTGGCTTAAAACAAGAAACTTTAGCCAATGCGATTAATCAAAAAAATAAGGTTGTTCCGAAATGGAGCGAATCGCATGATTATCACCAAAAATGGCTATTGTTAGTAGAAACAGGTGTTCCCAGCAGTGTTTTTAGTACTCACTGCGAGGATGATTTCGATTGGTCACAATTCACAATGTTTGACAAAATCTATATTTTCGATGACTTTATGCGAAGAATAATTTTTTGTAAAGAGCGTCATCAAAACAATGTCATTTAGAATCCCCTCCCCCCTCTTCCAACCAAATAAATTTCTACTTCTCTCGATAGTTCATCGAGAGTCCTAAATCTCCTTTTACTCGAAGCCTTACCGTCACTTGCTCTTTCGAAGTATTTTCAATTCGAATAGAGGTGTTCTCTTCGACTTTCAATTTAATCTTTTCAGTTGGACGCAACGACACCAACGAATGTCTTTCACCCGACAATGGATATTGCCAAATATCTACCGGTGCAATGGAGGTGTTCGTCACAGTAACTTGAAAACGATTGTGTTCATTCTCGCCCAAAATAAAAGCATCGTTCGCCGTTATGTATGTCGTTGAATTCAGCGTTCGAATTGGCAAACATGATGTCATTGAAATGAATAGTGCTAGAATGAGGTAGAGTCGTTTTTTCAAAATCCTAACATCTATTATTTACGACGTCATCCTTGAACTGAAGTATCTGTTTCTTCATTTCCTTGATCTCCTTCATCTTTTTTTCTAAAG
>JBIKRF010000134.1:0-4973 GCA_044349305.1 Flavobacteriales bacterium | reverse complement strand
AAGAGGCGTTGGAGTTGTGCGAGAAGAGTAAAATAGATTTGGTATTCTTAGACATTATGATGCCCGAGGCCGATGGGTTTGCATTTTTAGAACAAGTCAAGGACAGAAGTTTTCAAGTTGTATTTACCACCGCTTTTCGCGAATACGCCGTTAAGGCCATTAAGGAAAATGCATTGGATTACCTTGAAAAACCTATCGATATTGAAGAATTAAAAAATGTTATATCAAAGGCTGTCAAGAATCAAGAACAACAAATTGGATCAATAGACGAAAACAAAATCAATCGCGTTCTTCAAGAAATTGCACTTCACAGCAACTTCGACAAGACCATTGTTCCAACGCGCGACGGATTTGTGATACTTCGAAACAATGAATTGATTCGGTTGGAAGCCGATGAAAATTATACGACGTTGTATTGTGCGAATGGAAAGAAATACGTGAGTAGCAAGAACATTAAATCGTTTGAAGAGAAATTAGACTCGCATATGTTCATGCGTGTGCACAAATCTCATATTGTAAATATTGCCTTCCACCTGAAAGAGTTTAACAGAACCGAAGGGAATGTTGTTGTTTTATCGAATGGCGATCATGTGCCTGTTTCGAGAAGGAAACTTCAAGAGTTCTTAGACAAGATGCAAGAATAATTGATGCGCTTTAAAAAGTACATAACGCTCCTACTGCTTTGGCTTCCCTCGCTTGTGCTTGGTCAGCAATTCTCTTTCATTCAATACAGTTTGAAAGAAGGTTTGGCTCAAACCCAAGTGCGTTGCATTCAGCAAGACAAGCAAGGATATGTTTGGATCGGCACACTTGGCGGAGCTTCTAAATTCAACGGAAATGAGTTCATTAATTACAGCAGAACAGACGGACTCATTAACAATCAGATTAACTGCATTCATCAGCTTCAAAATGAACAAATCGTATTTGGATCTATTGGTGGAATTTCTGTTTTAGACGGAAACACCTTCACCAATTACAGATATTCCGGCGAACTCAATGACGCATCGACAACTTCGTTGGTTGATTTCAATTCAAACGAATTACTCATCGGCACCGAAAGAGGGCTCGTCCTATTTTCAGAAAACAAATTCGTCGAGAACAACACCACGCTCTTTTTTCAAGGAGAAAGTATCAAACGCATTCGAAAGAACAGCAGCGGCGAATTGCTCGTTTCCACTAAAAAAGGGATTTGGAAACTGAAAGACAATCAATGGCAGCAGATTTATGCTTTGAACGACGAAGAAAATGTCTTGTTCGATTTTATTGAGAATTCAAATCATGAAATTTGGGCGGTTACTTCATTGGGTGGAGTGCTCAATGTGAATACTGGCCTTCAACTCACAAACATCGGCGACTTTGCATTGGCAAACGTTTTTACTGGAATTGATTCAAACAATGGAAACATCTACTTCACAAGTAGAACAGGAGTTGTCCTATTCAATGAATCAAACGGAAGTCATTTGCTTTTTTCAAAATCGAACGGGTTAGCAGTCGACGATATTCGTCAGGTCTTCATTGACCGCGAAGGCATTCAATGGTTCGCGAGTTATGGAGGTGGTATATTCAAACTTACCAATACGCAGTTCAAGAGTTACACGGTTAACAACGGTTTAACCGGTAATGCCGTCATGAGTATTACACAAGATTCACGAGGAAATTACTTCTTCGGAACCTACGACAACGGAATAAGCATCTTGTCTGATCCGACTGATAATTTCAATGCAGCATTGCAAGAGCTCTCTCCGAATCTGCGTGTTTGGACGACCTTGAAAAGTTGGGGTTGGAAAGGAGGTATTTGGATTGGAACTCCCGAAGGACTTTATGAATACGATTGTTGTTCTTACGCCATGCCGCATTGGCTTCATTTCGGAAAGGAAGAAGGTTTAGAAGAAGAAGTCGTTCTTAGCCTACTGGAAAGAAGTGATGGTTCTTTGCTTATTGGAACCAACAAAGGAATTCAAGCTTATTCCAACAAAACCTTTCAAAGCTTTTCGCAATTGCCCAACTTCCCGGCGACAAGAATTCGCCATATGTTGGAAACGAGCGATGGGAAAATCTGGATGGCCACTCGCGATGGAATTTCGCTCTTCCACAACAACACGTTCACGAATTTCGGCGAGGCGCAAGGTCTGCAAGACGCAAGCGCATATAGCATAGCGGAATTGCCAAATGGAGAGATCATCACAGGAACACAATCGGGACTTTACAAAGGAAACGAAAACGATTTTGTGCGCGTGAACATTTCGAAAGAACCGGGAGGTAACACGGTGAACTTCTTGAAGGTGATTCAAAACAAACTTTGGATTGGAACGCTGAATGGCATTTTTATTTGGGAATTGAATGGAAGCGGAGGCCTTGGTGAGCGCATGATTCACCTCAATGAATCGGATGGTTTAATTAGCCTCGAAACAAACTTAAACGCCATCTTCGTTGACCTTCAAAACACGGTGTGGGTTGGAACTCCGAACGGAGTCATGCACATTGAACTGAGCGCCATTGATGCGAAATTCAACATTCCTATCCCTATTGTTCACCTTACAAATATTCAGTCGAACCTTGAGAACATCAATTGGAAAACACTCACGTCAGGAACCTGGAACGGCAAGGCCTTTCCGAATGGACTTGAATTCAATTACAGACAAAATTCATTTACGTTTTTCTTCGACGCTTCAAGCACCACCTACCCTGAAAGATTGGAATTCAGTTATTGGTTGGAAGGATTAGACAGCACCTGGAGCAGCCCCACTTCATTTTCTCAAGTGAACTTTAACAATCTTCCTTCGGGAAGTTATACGTTTCACATTCGTGCACGCAACGGCGAATGGGGACAGTGGAGCGAAGAAGTGACTTGGCAGTTCCGTGTTTTACCGCCCTGGTACATGACGTGGTGGGCGATTCTTTTGGAGTTCGTTTTCCTTTCAACTATTGTCATTCTTGTTTCGCGATCAAGAAGACGCAACATTCGCAACAAGCACCTAGCCGAGCAATCGGAAATGAAAGCAAAGCTGCTCATGCTCGAGCAACAAAGCATGAATTCAAGCATGAACAGGCACTTTATTTTCAACGCCTTGAATTCCATTCAATACTACATCAACCGTCAAGATCGCCTGGCTGCGAATCAATACCTCACAGACTTCGCGAAGTTGATTCGCAAAAATCTAGACAGCTCACAAGAAAACTTTGCGCCGCTCTCGGAAGAAATTGAACGATTGGAATTGTACTTGAAATTGGAAAGCATGCGCTTCCCAGATAAGTTCAAGTATCACATTCAACTCGACTCGCCAGAGGTTCTTCGGTCAGTTAAAATTCCGGCCATGCTCATTCAACCTTTTTTAGAAAATTCCATTTGGCACGGTCTCCTGCCTAAAGATTCGGGAGGGTTTTTGAACGTATTTTTCGGATTGAAAAATGACTGTCTCGAAATTCGAATTGAGGACAATGGAATTGGACTCGCGGAAAGTCAAGCGCGGAAAACAAACAGCGATGGACACATTTCGAAAGGAATGGAAATTACCCGCAGCCGAATTGCCCTCATTGAACAAATGACCGGAAAACACATTGAATTGAAGGGCCCCGAAGACTGGAAATCGGAAAACGGAGAATCAGGAACGCGTGTCACCATACATTTCCCGAAAGATTTTCAGGAAATTTTCAATCAAGGCAACACTTTTTAAAAGATTTCGTTACATTTGTATAGACTTCGGTCAACTATGAAAAAACTCAATTACATAACGCTCCTATTTTTTGTTGCTTTGGCATTCGCTTCATGCAGCAAATCTGTTTGGATGGAAGAAGTTACTTCCGTTGGAACCGAGCGTTCTGTAATCATTGATAACACTGAGTTAAATACCGATAGTGACATTCTAGAAGAATCTTCCGCTCCAAACAACAATCGTAATTCTGAAGGCGGTTCAGACATTACAGATGATGAAGACGACGGTATTACCGACGACGAAGACGAAGACGATACCGACCAAACAGGCAAGAGGAAAAAATAATTCTTCACCCCTCTCAAAAAACTTTTTTAACAATTTCAAATCTTGTGACATCACGAGATAAGTTTGCTTTATGTCACCTGAACGCTCAATTCTACACATGGATCTCGACACCTTTTTCGTGTCGGTAGAGCGTTTATTGGACAGTCGCCTCAACAACAGACCAGTACTTATTGGCGGAACAAGCGACCGGGGCGTAGTGGCTTCGTGCAGCTACGAAGCGCGCAAATTCGGAGTGCATTCTGCCATGCCCATGCATATGGCCCGAAAGCTTTGTCCAGAGGCAGTTGTTATCAAAGGAAATTCTTACAATTACCTCAAGTATTCCGATCTCGTTAGCGAAATGGTTCGCGAAGCTGTTCCTCTTTTCGAAAAAACATCGATCGACGAATTTTACTGCGACCTTACGGGTCTCGATCGTTTTTTCGGATGCTATCAGTTCGCTGGAGAATTGCGTCAGAATATTTTGAAGGAAATTGGCTTGCCCATTTCTTTCGGTTTGTCTTCTAGCAAAACCGTTTCGAAAGTGGCTACGGGCGAGGCCAAACCGAACAATCAGATTCGAATTGAAACCGGAACAGAGAAACCGTTCCTTGCGCCTCTTTCCATTCGGAAGATTCCGATGGTCGGAGAAAAAACGCATCAGCTTTTGGTGAATCTCGGAATACGTAAAATTCAGACCTTACAGGAAATGCCGTTAGACGTTATGTCGAAGGCCCTTGGTGAAAACGGAACCAGTATCTGGAAAAAAGCCAATGCCATAGACCCCTCTCCGGTTGTGCCTTTCCAAGAGCGGAAGTCCATTTCTACAGAGAGAACATTCGATCAAGACACCATAGACGTGCATAAGTTGCGCGGACTCTTAATTGCCATGACCGAGAACTTGGCGTTCCAATTAAGGAAGGGAGAGAAGCTTACTTCGTGTGTTACGGTGAAGTTGCGTTACTCTGACTTCCAAACGGAAACCATGCAATGCCG
>JBIKRF010000046.1:0-18642 GCA_044349305.1 Flavobacteriales bacterium | reverse complement strand
TTGGAAAGTTACTAACTTCATTTATTTCGGTTCAATTTTAGTTAAGAATGAACAAAATTTGTGTGCCCATGAAACACAACAGAATTCATTTGTTTTTGAGTTTTCTTTTTGCACTGAATGCATCTCTTGCTTTCGCTCAAAATTCAGGCGCTTCGCAAACTCAGGCTTATTTCGGTTTGTTGAAGAATAGACGTGTAGCTGTTGTTGCCAATCAAACCAGTGTTGTTGGAAATGTTCATTTAGTCGATACGCTTCTTTCAAGTGGAATTCAGGTGGTGAAAATTTTTGCACCTGAGCACGGATTTCGAGGTGAGGCCGGAAACGGAGATCATGTAAACGATGGCACCGATAAAAAAACAAAGCTTCCAATTATTTCATTGTACGGAAGTCATGTGAGACCTACTCCTGAAATGCTCGCCAATGTAGATGTAATTGTTTTCGATATTCAAGATGTGGGCGTTCGTTTCTATACTTTTCTGGCAACCATGCAAGAGGTAATGGAGGCCGCGGCAACAAGCAAAAAGGAAGTAATTGTTTTAGATAGACCTAATCCGAATGGCTATTATGTCGATGGTCCGGTTATGACCAACAAGAAATTGTACTCGTTTGTTGGACAACTGCCCATTCCCGTGGTACACGGATGTACGTTAGGCGAAATGGCACGAATGATTATTGGGGAAGGTTGGTTAACTGTTGGAAAATCTTGCGAACTCACTGTTATTCCTTGCAGCCAATACACGCACAATTCATATTTCGAATTGCCCATTAAACCGTCTCCAAACTTACCCAACATCACTTCCATATATGCTTACCCAAGTCTATGCTGGTTTGAAGGAACATGCATCAGCATTGGTCGCGGAACGAGTCTTCCGTTTCAGCAGTTCGGATTTCCAAATTGCAAGAGCGGTGAAATTGCCTTCACCCCAAAAGAAATACCAGGAGTATCTTCCAATCCACCTTTCGAAAATCAATTGTGCAAAGGCATTAAGGTGAACTTTGAGAAGCGTCCAGCCCAATTGAATCTTTCATGGCTAATGACTATGTATAGCAGTTATCCGAACAAGGAAAAATTCTTTACATCGCCGAATTTTTTCGATAAATTAGCAGGAACCACCGAATTGCGAAAGCAGATTGTCGATGGAGTTTCTGAGGAAGAGATTCGTGCTTCATGGCAAAAAGATTTGGAGGCTTACAAGGTCATTAGAAAAAAATATTTACTCTACACCGATTTCAATTAAGTATGAAAACTTCTATTAAAATTTTCCTGCTCACCTTTTTGTTTGTTTTAGGTGGAAAGAGTGCCTTCGCTCAGTTGGAAAATACAACACGTGATGTTGCTCGTAAGCATCCGAATGGAAAACCCTATGTGGTTGTTTACATTAAGAATACAACAGGAGAAATAGTGAAAGAGGAAGTGTATTATTCGAATGGAAATTTAGAGTGGGAAGGCTTTTACAAGCGCTCCATTGAAGATGGTTCTTGGAAGTATTATTATCCGAATGGAAAATTGAAAAGCAATCAATTTTACACCAGAGGCAAAGAGAACGGCGTGTTTCTCGATTACAACGAAGCCGGAAAATTGGTGAAGCAAAGTTTATTCAAAGACGGTAAGTTGGTCTCGGAGCAGAACTTCTAGTTATTTTTTCGGAACCCATTTGTTTTCTTCTGCACCTAACTCATGCGCTGCTGCGCGTGAAAGCGTAAAGAGATAATCAGACAGTCTATTCAAATACTGAATGAAAATTGGATTCACTGTCGAAAGCTCCGCAAGAGCAGTCGCAGTGCGTTCGGTTCTTCTACAAACCGTTCTTGCAATGTGAATGTGCGACACGGTAGCATGTCCACCCGGTAGAATGAAATGCTTCAATTCAGGAAGCATGGCAGTCATACGATCAATTTCCTTTTCAAGATTTTCAGATGCGTTTTCAGGAAGAGCAGGAAGTTGAATTTTTTCAGCTTGATCAGGCTCCGTCGCCAAATGACTTCCAACTACAAAAAGATTGTTTTGAATTTCACGAAGAGTTTCTATGTGTGAAGGAAGCAAATCAGAAACAAGACCAATGAACGAATTCAATTCATCCACATCACCATAGGCCGCAATACGAATGTGGTGTTTCGGAAGTCGCGTTCCCCCCAATAACATGGTTTTTCCGTCGTCGCCTTTCTTTGTATAAATCTTCATGCTCTTATTCTTTAATGGGTTCTGGTAAATTCCAAGTTCCGCGTATCACAAACCGAACGGTTGTTCGGTTTCTTTGTTCCAACAAAACTTCTTTGTATTGAAGGAGCTGTTGCATAACCATTGGCTTGGGGTGGCGAATAGTTAAAATGGAAACACTGTCGTTGTATCTAACATGAAAGTCGCTCAACTGTTCAATGAGTGCCTTTAATTTATTTTTATCTGAAGGAATACATACCGAAAAATTCAGCGCCGAGTTTTCCATCATGTGCACATGAATGCCCAAGCTAGCAAAGGTGTTGAAAATAAACGTAAGGTTGTCTTCCACCACAAAACTGAAATCTTTGGTTGAAATAGAAACCAAGGTTTGATGCTGTTTCAAAATGTAGGATGCTACCTCCAATTCGGAATTGGCTTTCTCTACAATGCTCGTTCCTTCAGCGCTCGGATTTAAAAAAGATTTAATGTAAAGTGGAATGTTTCTATTTTGAAGCGGCTTAATGGTTCGCGGATGAATGACACTAGCGCCGTAATAAGCGAGCTCCACAGCTTCGCGAAACGAAATTTCGCGCAGCAATTGTGTCGGTTCGAAACACTTTGGGTCGGCGTTTAACAATCCAGGAACATCCTTCCAAATCGTTACCGATTCAGCGTTCAACAAATAAGCGAAAATCGCCGCCGAAAAATCAGATCCTTCTCGACCTAGTGAAGTTAGCCTTTTCTTTTCGAAGAAATCTTGTGCAACATCTTTCGCAGAATCTTGCAACGCATCTTGTGCAACATCTTTCGTAGAATCTTGCAACGCACAGGCACCAATAAATCCTTGAAGTACCAACGTCGAATGCGATTGAAATTCTTCTTGAAGCGTCGCAACTTTCTCTTCGCTCTTTTCCCACTGCACACGCGCATCGCGGAAGCGCGAGTCTGTAACCACATAATCGACACTGTTCAAACGCTTCGAAGAAAGATTGTTCTGATTGAAATAGGCGTTTACAATGGCCGTTGACAAATACTCGCCGTAACCGATAATGCGGTCATACTCTTCGTCGAAACTTGCGGTGATGTCATTCTTGCAAATTTGTGCAAGCATGTCAAACACCAAAATCCAATCGGTATCGGTGTCAACCGATAATTCCTTTGCAATGTTGTGATGAAATTCGAAAATCTCTTGCAGTTCTTTTTCGAAATTCTTTCCTTCGAAACGCTTGCTGTGAATGGTTTCCAACGCGTTCGTTGTTTTGCCCATGGCAGATACAATCACAATTTTGTTTTCAGGAAAACCTTTCAAAATGTCGCACACGTTTCTTACCGCTTCAGCATTTCGAACCGAAGCTCCACCGAATTTATGCACTGTTACTTGTGCCATGCCGCCTCTCTTATTTGTTCAGTAAATAAATATCCATTTAACCATTCGGCTGAAAACGTTGCGTTGTACTTTCTGTAGAAATTCAACGCGGGTTCATTCCAGTCGAGCACCTGCCAAGTCATTCCGTGGAAATTTCGTTCAGCGCATACATGCGCAACCGCTTCAAACAAGCGGGCGCCAATGCCGTTGCCGCGAGATTCTTCCTTCACCACAATATCTTCCAAATAAATCATAGGACCTTTCCAAGTGCTGTATCGAATATAATAAAAGGCAATTCCTATAATTTGTTCATTTCGCTCTGCTACAAAAAATTCGAAATGTGGATTTGCTTGAAATCCCCAAGCTTCCATTTGTTCAACGGAAACAACAACCGCTTCCGGTTCTTTTTCATACACTGCCAACTCTTGGATAAGGGCAAGCGCTTCGCTTAAATCAGCTTTCGTTCCTTTACGAACGTGTGTCATTTCCATGCCGCAAAGTAAAAGCAAAAACAATCAAATACATCCTGTTGTACCTTTGCATTATGGCAGGAGTACGTTTAGAAAAATTCGGTTCATTAATCAAGCGCGAGTTATCGGTGTTGTTTCAACAAAATTCTCGTGAGTGGTTGGGTGGAACCATGGTAACCATTACGCAAACACGTGTGGCTCCAGATTTAAGTTTAGCGCGCATTTACATCAGTGTCTTCCCTTCAGACAAAAAGGAAGAAACGTTGAAGTTGTTGAAACAAAACCATTCTTCAGTGAAGAGAGAATTGGGATTGAAGGTAGGGAAGCAAATGCGCAAAGTGCCTGAGTTGCAGTATTACATTGACGACTCATTGGACTATTACGAGACGATTGATAATTTATTGAAGAAGTAAGCATGCATTACGATCCGATTAAACGCAGTTTAGGAAGTGTTTTCAATAGCACCCCGTTCTTGCGCAAGTTGTTTTATTTTTTGTTAGACGTTTTACTTCTTCGTTCATGGCACATTCGCAGTGAGCTTCGAAAACTCAATAGCAATGGAGTGAAGGAGATCTTGGATGCTGGGTCCGGATTCGGTCAGTATTCGTTCTGGATGAGCAAGAAGTTTTCTCAAGCCGAGATTTTAGCGGTGGATGTGAAGGAAGAGCAAGTGGCCGACTGCAATGCATTCTTCCAGCAATTGGGAAAGAACCAAGTGAAGTTTGAAGTAGGTGATTTGGTGACGTTCGTTCAACCGGAAAAATTCGATTTGGTTTTGTGTGTCGACGTTATGGAGCACATTGAGGAAGACGTTCAGGTGTTGACCAACTATTGCAACAGTTTGAAAACGGGCGGCATGCTCTTAATAAGCACGCCAAGTAATATGGGAGGAAGTGATGTACACGATGACGGAGAGACTTCGTTCATTGAAGAGCACGTTCGCGATGGTTATGGCATTGATGAGATTGAAGAGAAGTGTCTTCGTGCCGGATTCTCAAAAGTAGATGCGCGATACAGCTACGGTGCTCCAGGAAAGATTTCTTGGAAGTTATCTATGAAGTATCCGATGCTCATGTTGAATAAGTCGAAGGTGTTTTTCATTGTGTTGCCGATCTATTATTTGGTAACGATGCCCTTCGCGTTGTTGTTGAATGTGTTCGATGTGAAAGGATCGCACAGCACAGGAACAGGACTAATTGTTAAAGCTTGGAAGTAAGATGAAGTTCTTAATTGTTGGACTGGGAAACATAGGCGCGGAATACGCGAATACCCGTCATAACATTGGGTTCTTGGTTGCCGACGAGTTAGCGGCAAAGCATAACGCGGCTTTTTCTACTGAGCGTTACGCCGACAAAACAGAATTTCGTTCGAAGGGAAAGACATTCATTGTCATTAAACCTTCCACCTACATGAATTTATCTGGGAACGCCTTGCGCTATTGGATGCAGCAAGAGAAGATTTCATTGGAGCATGTCATGGTTGTAACCGACGATTTAGCTTTGCCTTTTGGAAAGGTGCGTATGCGCGGCAAGGGCAGCGACGGTGGGCACAACGGATTGAAGCACATTCAGCAGATTTTGAATACGGGAGATTACGCGCGCATTCGTGTGGGTGTGGGGAAGGAGTTCGCTAAAGGTCAGCAAGTAGACTATGTTTTGGGTGAATGGACTGGCGAAGAGAAGGAAGGTCTTGACGCTGTGGTTCAGAAATCGGCTCAAGGATGTTTGTCGTTCGCGTTCATAGGATTAGGGTTAACCATGAACACGTTTAATTCGAAGTAACTTAAGTTCTGGTTTAAAACAAAAATTGTATTTTAGTTAATTAATGATGTCCTATCTTGGAACATTGTTTCACATGTTTTTAATGTGTTAAATCGGTGTAAAGAACTTTTCTTTTTCTAGGAAATGTTTGGTTATTTATTTATTCGTTTGTAAACTTGTACTTTATATTAAAAATTTACCTCAAATGAAAAGAAATTTATTATTGTTAGTCGTTTTGGTTAACTCCATTATGCTCAGTGCACAGGATGCGCCCAAAACAGAAATTAAGTACAGAAGAAGTTCGCTTAATATGATTTTGTTGGAATCTGAAAGTTTTCCAATGAAAGATGTAGTCATAGGTTCTTGGGGGAATTACCCATTTCCTAGTAAGTACAACAACCACAACTTAGATTCTCGCTCTATTACACCAGAGTTTATGAATTTAACTGACCAAGAGTTGATTGCAAATGGCTATTTGAAAGATACTTTGAGAACACCTCTAGAACTTTTGAAGGCAACTGCTAAGCTTCAAGGCTTGAGATATTTGACAGCTGACAGTACCGTTGCTGTTGCATTGCCAACAGAAAAGGTAATGTATCAATTAAAAATCGATAAAATTCTTCGCGAAAAGCAAATTGCAAAGCAAATGGTTTCTAAATGGTACAACCGCAATGCAAAAGGTGAGCTTAACACGAGCTTAATCGAGGAAAGAGGTTTGTTCGCAGCTAACAGTGCTGACGTAGCAACTGCAAATACCGCAGAAGGCGGTGTTGCAATTCTTAAGGAAATTGGAAAAGAATTAATTTCAAATTCGTTCACAACGTTCACAAAAATTGATTTTTACGAAAATGAGCCTGTAGCGCGCCTAGTTCGCGATATTGCGAAAAGAGAATTAGCTAAAAAGATGGCGTCAGCACCACCTATTGTTGTAGACAAAGCAATGAAGTTAATTGATTTGGCATACGATAAAGCAAAGGATGGCTACACTTTAGTTTCTAAGACTTGGTTATACCAATTGGATTGGAACGATACCACTTTAAATAAGCTTTACGATATCTGGGACAAGCCAGCTGAATTTGATAATGCTGATTTTTTCAAAATGAAATTTATTGGATCTAACTACAACACGAGTACAATTTTGTTCTCTAAAGAAGGAAGAACAATTGAGCAAATGATTGATATTGCTTTGGTTCGTAACATTGACAATACTTTTGCTAAGCTTCAAAAAGAGTACGATGTATTCAAGCCGAAAGTTCCAATTTTAGGAGTTGGCCCGGTTACTGCTGATATCGGAATGAAAGAAGGTTTAAAAGGTGGCGAGAAGTTTGAAGTGTTAGAGATGATTGTAGATCCAAAGACAGGTGCTAGTGAGTACAAAGTAATTGGTAAGGTAAAAGTTGATAAAAAGAAGGTTTGGGATAATCAATACAACCTAAACGATGGAAAAGAAGTAGCTTTGGATAAAGATGGCAATCCAATTCCACAGTTGACTGCAACTTCATTCAAGGGTGGTGGATCAAAACTTTATCCTGGTTTGCTTTTAAAACAAGTTAAATAATTTTAAACAATTAAATAATTGAAGTTATGAAAAGAGTAATTGGTTTATTCAGTGTATTGTTTCTCTTCGCGAATTTGGCTTTAGGACAAGCTAGAAAGAAAGCAGAAGAAGATACGTTCGAATGGCGTTATGAAATTGAAGTGGTAAACACTGGAACGCAAGGAACGAAACAAGTTAAAGTTTGGACTTATTCGAAAAAGGCAAATGTTGCCATGGAACAAGCTCAGAAGAATGCCGTTCACGGGATTATTTTCAAAGGAATGCCAGACAAGGGTGCCGTAAGAGGCGACAAGGCTATGGCAACTGATCCTAATTTGGAAACAACTCAAGAAGAATTCTTCAAAGAGTTTTTCAAAGACGGCGGAAAATACTCAAAGTATGTTACCCTTGTTAATAACGGTGCAATTGCTGCAGGAGATGTTATGAAGGTTGGAAAGGAGTATAAGGTAGGGGTAATTGTTAGTGTTAACACTGCTGGACTTCGTAAAGATTTGGAACAAGCGGGAATAATTAAAGCATTAACAAACGGATTCTAATTATGAAAAAGATTTCTCTAGTATTATGTTTATTGTCGTTCGTGATAGGTTCATGCAGTGCTCAAAGCGGTGCGTACACCAACCCGATTTCATGTTTAGGCGTTGAGAGCGATGGCTCTCAGACTCTAGAAAGTTGGGGTAGCGGACGTAACAGACTTGACGCTGTTGAACAAGCTAAAAAGAACGCAATCAATGAAGTATTATTCAAGGGAATCTTGAGTGGCAAATCTGATTGCGAGCGTAAAGCTCTAGTTCCTGAAGTAAACGCACGTGAAAAATACTCTTCATATTTCAATGCATTTTTTGCAGATGGAGGTGAGTATTTGAACTACGTTTCCATGCAAGACGAGCGTATAGACGACAAAATCGCACGTGGTAGACAAAAAGGTTCTCACACTGTTTCGAACAGAGTAATCGTGCGTGTGTTAAGACCAGATTTAGAACAAAAACTTAGAAAAGACGGAATTCTTAAATAGAAAAAAAATGAAAAAAGTATTTTTAACATTAGTAGGGGCTTTGACCTTATCAATTGCATCATGGGCTCAAGCAAAGAAACCTACAATCATGGTTGTACCAAGTGACGCTTGGTGTAACATCAATGGATATACTCAGACTTTTGATAATCAAGGAAAAACTGTAGTTGTTCCAGATTATAAAAAAGCTCTTCAAGAGAATACTGATTTACTATCTGTAATTAGTAAGATCAATGAGATGATGGCTGAGCGTGGTTTCCCACTTAAAAACTTGGAGTCTGCTTTAAAAACGTTAGAGAGCAATGCAGCTGAGGACGCAATGACTACTAGCAAGTCTGGTGCAGAGCAAAGCCAAAGCCCGGTTGACAAATTGAAACAGGTTGCAAAGGCAGATATCGTTATGCAATTAACTTGGACTGTTGTTAAGCGTGGACCTGAAACGTCTATTGATTTTAACTTACAAGGATTAGATGCCTATACAGATAAGCAAGTTGCTGCTGCAAGCGGAAAGGGTCCGAGTAGAATGGGTTCTACAGCGCCTGATTTGTTGAGAGAGGCTGTTTTGGCGCAAATTGATGGTTTCAATGGTCAATTGCAGACTCATTTCGATGACATGTTCACGAACGGTAGAGAGGTAATCTTGAGAATCACGAAATTTGATTCTTTTGACGGAGATTTGGAATCTGAGTACGGTGGAGAAGAACTTGGCTCGTTAATTGAAGCATGGGTTAATGACAATACCGTTAATCACAGATTTAACACAACTGATGCTACTGAAAACATGATGCTTTTTGAACAAGTTCGCATTCCTTTGTATGACGCTAACAATAAACCAATTGATACAAGAGGTTGGGCGAAGGGACTTCAGAAGTATTTGAAAGACACACATCAGATTGAAGCTAAATTGAAAATGAAAGGGTTAGGTCAGGCACAATTAGTAATCGGCGAAAAATAACAAAATCATGAAAAAATTACTTCTATTAAGTTTTGCAGTTGTATTTAATGTAGTGCTTTTTGCGCAGTCAAAAACTTCTGACGCAGGTAGAATTATATTGAATACCGTTGTTCCTCAGCAAACTGAAGGATTAACTGGAACTGCTAAGGCCAATTTGGAAAACAAGTTGAGTCAAATTGCTACTAAGAATGGAATGGGTGGTTCTGCTTTGAATCCACGTTTCGTTTTGGCTGCTAATGTAATTGTTCAAACAAAGGACATTACACCTACAGCCCCTCCGATGCATGCCTATACTATCGAAGTGACTTTGTTCATTGGTGATGGTATTGAAGGAACCAAGTTTGCAAGTACTTCTGTAACACTTAAAGGTGTTGGAGAAACTGAGACGAAAGCCTACATGATGGCATTGAAGAATTTGAAAGTAGATGACCCTAAGTATCAAGCTTTCATTGAAAACGGAAAGAAGAAAATCGTAGATTATTACATCGCTAAGTGTGATTTTATCATCAAAGAAGCTGATCAACTTGCTTCTAGAGCTGAATACGATGCTGCTATTGCAAAGCTTGTTTCTGTTCCTGAAGTTTGTAAAGAGTGTTATGACAAGGCTATGGCCGCTGTTGCACCTATTTACAAGCAACAAATTGATAGAGCTTGTAAATTGAATTTAGCAAATGCTACTTCTGAGTGGAACGCGGGACAAAACACCGCGTCTGCTGCAAAAGCTGGTAAGCTGCTTTCAGGGATTGATCCAAATTCAAGTTGCTACGCTGATGCGAAAGCATTATCTGACAAAATCGCAAAGCGTGTTTTGGAGTTGGATAGTCGCGAATGGGATTTTCAAATGAAGCAATATGACAATCAAATGTCAATTGAAATGGCTACGATTCAAGCAGCAAGAGACATCGGAGTTGCGTATGGTGAAAACCAACCGCAATCGATTACCTACAATTACGATGTTTGGGGATGGTGGTAATAACCAATAATTTAATACTATGAAAAAAGCAGTCTTGTTTTTTGTTCTATTTTCTTCGTTTGTTGCAGTGAATGCACAAAGAGTGGACAGAGGAATTTCGATGTTTTCTCCGGGTTATACATTCTCATCTATCAATGCCTCCGTGGGTCCTGATACTGCTAGAGTTTCTGTTAATTCGTTGGCTCAGAATTTTAATCTTTCCGTTTTAAGATTTGAAAGTTCACGTGACAAGTTTGCGTTTGACGGTGGCGTTAATTTGCAATATTTGTCGATTAGATCATCAGGTTCAAGCGAACAAGATGTAAACATTAAATTTGCGGGATTTTCACCTGAAATTAGAGGACGTTATTATTTCTTCGCAAGTGAGGATCGTAACAACAGAGGCCCCTTCGTAGGTGCTGGTGTTCAGTTTATTTTGCCATTGGCCAAATCTGCTGATGTAAGTGTTACTACTTTACGTCCTACCTTCCAAGTGGGTATATCAAGAAAGAAGAACTTCAGTGTAGTTGTTGCACCAAACTTCGTAAATGTTGCAGGTACCAACCTAGATTCTTGGTTTTTCGGATTTGATGTTGAGTTGTTCAGATTCTAAGGAATAGTTTATATTGAATATTTAAAAACCAGTGAGAAATCACTGGTTTTTTTATGAGCATATGATTGCTATCGTTTTAATACAGACTTGATGAGAATTTTGCATTAAAATAACGGGGATAACTTTCAAAAAAGTGTATATTCGCGTAAATTAAATAAATACCTATGAAAAAAATTTTATTATTATTGTCAGTTGTTCTTTCAGGAACAGTAGCTTTTTCTCAACAAGAGTTGATTATTAATGGTGGTTTCGAGCAAGGTGAAACTGGTTGGGATTTCACATATGCAGATTCAGCTTTTGCTACCTATGGTCTTTGCCAAGCAAATGGTGGGACAAACTATCTTTATTTTGGTGATTATTGGGAAGAAACTGGTGCTCCAGGAATGATTGATGCGGTAGGACAAGCTGTTGTTTTACCTTCAAACATGTCAGCAGGTACTTTTAGCTGCTTCGTTTCTGCAACTTCAGATGAGCAAGATGATGTTAATGTTTACGACGTTATGACTGCAGAAGTGTATGATGGATTAGGTAATGTAATTTACACCAATTCTATTTCAAACATAAATTGTGATGTTACAGCAACTGCTGCTGATTGTGCTGGTTGGGGTTCTATGACGTTCAATATTCCTACCCAATATGCAGGTCAAGTGCTTGCTATTATTTTCACGTCTGATCAAGATGGAAGTTTGGGTACTATTTTCAGAGTTGATGATGTAAGTGTTTTAGTATCAACTTCTGTTGGTATTGAAGATTTGAATCAAGCAAAATTGGCTTTCTTCCCAAATCCAACTCAAGGAATTTTAACTGTTGAGAATCCGTCTTCTGAGAAACAAGCAATGCGCATTAGCAACGAGTTAGGACAAGTTGTTCGTTATGAAATGTTAGGTTCTGGAAAGAATGTAATTGATTTAACTTCTTTGTCTAACGGAGTTTACTTCATTCAATTGGGAGATTCTAAAGTTGAGAAATTGATTGTGAATTGATAGTATTTTTTAGATACTAATTCATAACGAATTGAATTATAAATCCAGTGAGAAATCACTGGATTTTTTTTGTGAGTCTTTTTTAGATTGCGAGGAGGAGATTTTTGTTGTTGATGTAAATTTGAATACAGGTAAATTTAGAATTATGAGTAAATTATTGTTGTTGTTTTCATTTGCGTTCTCAAGCACGCTTGTTTTGGCACAACAGGAATTAGTAACCAACGGTTCTTTTGCGGGTCAAGATATTGCCCCGTGGTTAATACTGCCAGGGAGTGCTGATCAAATTTTTTTTTCAGGAGGCACTTATTGTCCTCAGTCTGAGGGCGATTTTTATGTGGTTTTTGGGGATCAACTAGAGCAAACGGGAGTTAATAATACTACTGTGGGAATTTATCAAACGATATCTATCCCTGCAAATGCGACAAGCCTTTCATTGACTTTTAGAATGAGCATTAACACACTTGAGCCTGGTGGTTTTTTTGATTATTGTGTAGTAAATATTCTTGACGCTGGTGGGGTTTATCTCGAGAATTTATGGTCGATGAGTAATGCAGATGGAGTGGTAGGTATTCCCGGATGTTCTCCTTGGTATGAGTATTCTGTGATCATGCCAAATACATATAATGGTCAAACGATTCGTTTGTCAATTGAAAACAGTTCCAATGTAATTTACCCAACAATTTTTAGGGTAGACGATGTAAGCGTAGTGGCGACTCTACCTCAAGCCTGTTCTTATTCCCTTTCTAGCAACTCTTACACTTGCCCTACGGCGGCAGGTGCAACATATTCTTCTATAGCAAATATGAATACTCAAGCAGGTTGCGGTTGGTCTGCATACGTAACTTCAGGGAATACGTGGTTGTCATGCTCTTCTTTTGGAGAGGGAAATGGCGTTGTGGATATTAGTGTACTTGAAAATACTACGGGTGCATTAAGAACGGGAATTGTTGATATTCAAGGTGAAGTAATTACCATTCTTCAACCTGAATCTGGCGTTTCAGTTCAAGAATTGAATGCGAATAATGATTTGGGTTACTTCCCAAACCCAACTCAAGGAATTTTAACTGTTGAAAATCCAACTTCTGAGAAACTAGCAATTCGAATTAGCAACAAATTAGGACAAGAGGTTCGTTACGAAATGTTAGGGTCAGGAAAAAATGTAATTGATCTAACTACTTTGCCTATCGGAGATTACTTCATTCAATTGGGAGATTCTAAAGTTGAGAAATTGATTGTGAATTGATTTATGTATTCTATTAGAAAGGCTCCGGCAGGTCAGAGGCTTCTCTTTTATTTTACAGACCTCTTTTCTTTTTTTTCTTGAATGAATTTCTCCACGTCTTGAATTCTGAATTCTAGAGGGAAATCGAGCAGGTCCCTAGGTTCTACCTCGAGAATGGCAGCAATTTTAAAGAGGCTAAGTAGGGTCATGTTCTTCCCATTCTCTAGCCGCTGGGTATTTCCTTTGTCTAATCCTATGTCTTCACCGAATTCTTGAAGAGTCAATTTTTTCTTTGTTCGGTAATGCTTGACTTTCTCGCCCACTTTAGACAAGAATTCATTTTCTACCGAATAGCACTTTTTCATAGAACAAAATTGCCATAGCGTGCGGCGAGTGCGTTGTTATAAAATACAACGAGTTGTTTTTTTTTACAACAAATGTTTGGTCAATTCGCTGTAAGTTGTATTATTGCACAACATATCAGTTATATTAATTCAAAAATAAAATTTAAGTAAAATGAAAAAGATTTTTGGTTTAGCCGTTGTATCAATGGCAATGTTTTTAAGCTCTTGTCAGGTTCAGCAATTTTCTGTGAATTCTGAAACTGCACCCTTCGAAAATGGAGGTCGCGTTTTTGGAGAATCAAAATCAGGCCTAAAGAAAGGTCAGGATTATGTGACTTCCGGAACCTTGTACATTTTTGGTATAAATGTTCTAGAAGATTCTTCAACAGATAAAATGGCTCAGAAGATAGGTGCAGAACATTATACAATAGAGACTAAGAAAAATGTATTAAGTTATCTCGACGCTTTTTTAACTGGAGGGATTGTTGGATATAGTAAAACAACAGTTTTCAAAAGGACTAAATAGACTCATATTAACTAATAAATTACATAAAGATGAAAAGAATTTTATTTGCGCTAGCCTTGTTCCTATCTGGATCAGTTGCTTTTTCTCAACAAGAACTGGTCATCAATGGCGGTTTTGAGAATTTTGAACAAGGTTGGGATTTTACCTTGGCAGATAGCGCCTGGGCAGACATAGGTTTATGTCAGCCGCACGGTGGTGACAATTATCTCTTTTTTGGAGATTATTGGGAAGAAGTTGGAGCATTTAATGTGGTTGATTTTGTAACTCAAGACATTCAATTGCCGGGGAATATGCATCATGCAGATTTTGTGTGCTGGTATAGTGCCGTGTCGGATGAACAGGACGATATTAACGAATATGATTTTCTAGATATCATCATTGACAATGCTGCAGGTCAAGAGATTTTTGCCGATTATATTTCTAACGCAGACTGCGATATAGCGCTGACCGCAATTGATTGTGATGGTTGGTATGAAGTTACTTACACCATTCCATCTCAGTTTGCAGGTCAATTGATTACAATCAATTTTGAATCGGACATGGATGAAAGCTTTGGAACAATTTTCAGAATTGACGACGTAAGCTTGAAGTCATATACATCTGCAGATGTTGCAACACTTTCGGTTGATGAATTTTCTTTTTACCCGAATCCGTCAAATGGTGTTGTTACCATTGAAAATCCAAAGAACGAAAAACAAGGTCTTCGCATCAGCAATGAATTGGGACAAGTAGTTCGTTATGAGTTGCTGGATTCAGGCAAGAACACAATTGACTTAACTGAAATGTCATCTGGCATTTACTTTATTCAATTGGGAGATTCGAA
Organism: Flavobacteriales bacterium; assembly: GCA_044349305.1. Classification (GTDB taxonomy): domain Bacteria; phylum Bacteroidota; class Bacteroidia; order Flavobacteriales_D; family Sanyastnellaceae; genus CAIZGX01. The sequence goes on along the minus strand of JBIKRF010000046.1, from coordinate 3,903 downwards.
AGTTGAGAAATTGATTGTGAATTGATTTTTGTACACGAAAGTTTGATTGTGAAAAGCGCTTCGGCGCTTTTCTTTTTTCATCTTTCTGGGATGTTAGGTCTTGTCATTCTCAATAAATTAACTATCTTTGCACTCCTTTTTAGGGTACGGTTATGAACGACATGGTAAAAATTCTTTCAGGTTCTTCTTCTAGATATTTAGGAGAGGGAATTGCTCACTCCTTTGGGACGGAGCTAGGGAATGTTATAATTCAGCGATTTAGTGATGGAGAGTTCGCACCTTCTATTGAAGAAACGGTGCGCGGAAAAGATGTTATTATTGTTCAGTCTACCTTCCCACCCCAAGATAACTTAATGGAACTTTTGCTTTTGATAGATGCCGCAAAACGCGCGTCTGCCAAGCGTATTGTTGCCGTTATGCCTTACTTCGGATTAGCAAGACAAGACAGAAAGGACAAGCCACGCGTTCCAATAGGGGCGAAGCTAGTTGCTAACCTACTTACTGCTGCTGGTGTTGACCGCGTAATTACCATGGATCTTCACGCAGAGCAAATTCAAGGATTCTTCGAAGTTCCAGTGGATCACTTGTACGCGAGCACAATCATGATTCCTTTCCTTCAAGCAAAAAATATGACCAACTTGGTTATTGCTGCTCCGGATACCGGAGGAACAAAACGTGCAAGTGCTTACGCAAAAATATTGGGTTGTGACCTAGCCATTTGCTACAAGCAAAGAAAGGCCGCTAACCAAATTGAAAGCATGACCGTTATCGGTGATGTGAAAGGGAAGGACGTTATTATCGTAGACGATATGGTAGACACAGCAGGAACCTTGTGTAAAGCGGCTGAAATGATGATGGAGCATGGAGCATTAAGCGTTCGCGCCATGTGTACACATGCTATCATGAGCGGTCCAGCATACGAGCGTATTCAAGATTCTGTGTTGAAGGAATTAATTGTAACCAATAGCGTTCCGTTGAAAGATGGAAAGCCAAAAGATAAAATCACGGTATTAGACATTTCCGAATTATTCGCAAGTGTGCTGCAAAACCTGATTGAAAACAAAAGTATCAGTTCGAAATTTATTATCTCTTAAAATCAAATAACATGAAGCAATTTTCATTGAGCGGCTCTCTCCGCGAGAGCGTAGGAAGACAAAATGCTGCAGAACTACGTCGCAACGGGGACATCCCTGGCGTTATCTACGGTGGTAACTCTTCTACACACTTTAGCATTACCACCAAAGTAATGGACAAAATCATGGCGTCTTCAGACACCTTGGAATTGTTAATCGACATCGACGGAACAGTTCGTCACGGTCTTATTCAAGAAATTCAACGTCATCCTGTAACTGACAAAGTGGTGCACTTGGACGTATTGGAATTGGTTCCTGGAAAAGAAGTTAAAACAGCTTTACCTGTTCGTGTAACGGGTAACTCTGAAGGTGTGAAAGCGGGTGGTCGTTTGGCGATCAACTACCGTAAGGTTCGTGTTTTCGGAAAGCCTGAAGAACTTCCAAACGAAATCATGCTTGATATCACTAACTTGAAAATTGGTGACATGATTCGTGTTCGTGAAATTTCTCTTCCTGGTTGTAAAGTATTGGAAGCTGAAGCTGCTGCTGTTGTGGCAATTCAAGCTACTCGTGCTTCTATCGCGGCTGCAACTGCAGACAAAGCACCAGAAGGAAAGAAGAAAAAATAATTTTCGCCCAATTAAAAAAGGGACACCTCGATTTGAAGGTGTCCCTTTATTTTTGCATTAATAATTCATTATGCGCAACTCAAAACCAAACAGTTCTCGTACCGGGCGTCCAGCTCGTTCGGGTTCATCAAAATCGGAACGTCCTGAAAGAGGAGCTCGTCCGGAACGCTCAAGTTCTTCTAGATCTGAGCGCCCTGAACGTTCTAGTTCTCCAAGACCCGAGCGTCCAACACGCACGGGTTCTGCACGACCAGATCGTCCCGTACGTTCAGGTTCTGCTAGACCAGAACGCACCGAGCGACCAGAACGTTTATCTTATTCAGATCGCCCAGCTCGTGGCGAAGGAAGAAGTGAAGGTGGAAGAGGAGGCGCAAGACCAACGGGTGGTGGACGTTCAAACCGTCAAGGAGGAAGAAACGAGAGTCGTTTCAACGCGGAGCGTCCAGAACCGAAGGCTCCAGCACGTCAGGAGCGTCCGGCGAAAGCGCCAAAGGACACGAGTCGTCACGATAGAGGGAAGAATGTTTTGGGCTCAAGACCTAAGCGCACTGAAGCCCCGAAGAAGTTCGTGCGCGACGAAGATGCTCCGAAGCCTTATCGTTCAAATGCACGTGAGCGCATAAAAGAAGAAAAGAAGAAGGAAAAAAGCGGCGGACTTAACAAAGAGTTCGTTCCTGAAAAAGCATACATCAGCAAGACCGAGCGAGAAGGATTGATTCGTTTGAATAAATTCTTAAGCAACGCGGGTATTGCATCGAGAAGAGAAGCCGATCAATTGATTGAACTTGGTTTGGTTAACGTGAACGGTGTTGTAGTGAAAGAATTGGGATTGAAGATTGATCCGAAAAACGATGTCGTTAAATACGACGATGCAGTTCTTCGTCCAGAAAAATTACGTTACTTCTTGTTGAATAAGCCAAAAGGATTCTTGACCACGATGGAAGATCCGGAAGGAAGAAGAACGGTAATGGATTTAGTGAAAGACGCATGTGTAGAGCGTATTTATCCGGTTGGAAGATTAGACCGCGCAACCACAGGGTTGTTGTTGTTTACCAACGACGGTGAATTGGCGAAACGCTTGATGCATCCGAAGCATGAATTCCCGAAGTTGTATCACGTTGAAACCGATCAGAAGGTGCGTTCAGAGCACATCGATCAAATGCGTGAAGGATTTGTCTTAGACGACGGATTCATTAAAGCAGATGAGATTGAATATGTTGAAGGCGTAAATGCTAAGAAGCAAGTGGGTATTCGTATTCATAGCGGAAGAAATAGAATTGTACGTCGCATGTTCGAACACTTCGGTTATACCGTGGTGAAATTGGATCGCGTGATGTATGCAGGATTAACGAAGAAAGAATTAACAAGAGGAAGATACAGACCGCTTACGGAAGGGGAAATCGGATTCTTGAAAATGATTCGATAATGAATCCAACCGTTCGCATAGCCAATCAACTTTCAGAAGACTGGATGTTACTCATCTTTGTCTTTGCGTTAGGCGTTGTTGCTTGGGTAAACCGAGACAATACGGTGTTGCGTGCGATTTTTCGTTCTGTGTTAAGTCGTAGATTCTTCAAACAAGAAGAGCGAAGAGAAGGTCACGGATGGAAAAATTTCGGGATGTTGGTTTGTTTTTTTCTCATGGGAGGCTTGGTGTTAACCTTGGTTAGCAAGCGGTATTTCGCAGAAACATTTACGCTTCTTCCTTTTTATCAGTTCTTAGTTTGTGTTGCCCTTGTTGTTTTTCTCTTTGGAATTAAATGGTTAATGACTTGGGTAATTGCCTTCTTAACCGCAGGGGCGTCAACCGCGCTGGAAGATTACAACAAATACTTGGCTTTAACGTCAAGGTTTGCAGTGCTTGCGCTTACGATTCCTTTGCTTTTGGCTGTTTATTCTACAGGGTTTGTAAGTGAATTAGGATTGAATATTTCAATGGTTTTGTTGGTAACTGTTCCGTTTTTAAGTTCGCTCCAGGCAATGTTTTCAGCAATGCAAATGGGTGTACCATTTTTCTATATCTTTTTTTACCTTTGCACCTTCGAAGTTTTGCCTTGGGCTGTGCTTTCGAAATTAATTTGGCTAAACGTTTTTTAGAGGATATCCTCAACCTTCAGAGATGGCAGAGAAAATTAAAACAATTTTAATTACGCAACAAGATCCAGGGTCTGACAAAAACCCATATGTAGATCTTGCTAAAA
>JBIKRF010000133.1:0-4985 GCA_044349305.1 Flavobacteriales bacterium | reverse complement strand
CGGCATTGCATGGTTTCCGTTTGGAAGTCAGAGTAACGCAACTTCACCGTAACACACGAAGTAAGCTTCTCTCCCTTCCTTAATTGGAACGCCAAGTTCTCGGTCATGGCAATTAAGAGTCCGCGCAGCTTGTGCACGTCTATGGTGTCTTGATCGAATGTTCTCTCTGTAGAAATGGACTTCCGTTCTTGGAAAGGCACAACTGGCGAGGGGTCTATGGCGTTGGCTTTTTTCCAGATGCTGGTTCCGTTTTCGCCAAGGGCCTTCGACATAACGTCTAACGGCATCTCTTGTAAGGTCTGAATTTTTCGAATGCCGAGATTCACTAATAGTTGGTGCGTTTTTTCTCCGACCATCGGAATCTTCCGAATGGAAAGAGGCGCAAGGAAGGGTTTCTCTGTCCCGGTTTCAATTCGAATTTGATTGTTCGGTTTGGCCTCGCCCGTAGCCACTTTCGAAACGGTTTTACTCGAAGACAAACCGAAAGAAATGGGCAAGCCAATTTCCTTCAAAATATTCTGACGCAATTCTCCAGCGAACTGATAGCATCCGAAAAAACGATCGAGCCCCGTAAGGTCGCAGTAGAATTCGTCGATAGACGTTTTTTCGAATAACGGAACAGCTTCGCGAACCATTTCGCTCACCATGTCGGAATACTTAAGGTAGTTGTAAGAGTTTCCTTTAATGACCACTGCTTCTGGACAAAGCTTGCGCGCCATATGCATGGGCATGGCAGAATGCACCCCGAATTTGCGCGCTTCGTAGCTGCACGAAGCCACTACGCCGCGGTCGCTGGTTCCGCCAATAAGTACAGGTCTGTTGTTGAGGCGACTGTCCAATAAACGCTCTACCGACACGAAAAAGGTGTCGAGATCCATATGTAGAATTGAGCGTTCAGGTGACATAAAGCAAACTTATCTCGTGATGTCACAAGATTTGAAATTGTTAAAAAAGTTTTTTGAGAGGAGTGAAGAATTATTTTTTCTTCTTGCCTGTTTGGTCGGTATCGTCTTCGTCTTCGTCGTCGGTAATACCGTCGTCTTCATCATCTGTAATGTCTGAACCGCCTTCAGAATTACGATTGTTGTTTGGAGTAGAAGATCCCTCTAGAATATCACTATCGGTATTTAACTCAGTGTTATCAACGATTACAGAACGCTCGGTTCCAACGGAAGTAACTTCTTCCATCCAAACAGATTTGGTGCATGAAGCGAATGCCAATGCAACAAAAAATAGGAGCGTTATGTAATTGAGTTTTTTCATAGTGGACCGAAGTCTATACAAATATAACGAAATCTTTTAAAAAGTGTTGCCCTGATTGAAAATTTCCTGAAAATCTTTCGGGAAGTCAATGGTTACGCGTGTTCCTGATTCTCCGTTTTCCGATTTCCAGTCTTCGGGGCCAATCAATTCAATGCGTTTGCCGGTCATTTGTTCAATGAGCGCTATTCGGCTTCGGGTAATTTCCATTCCTTTCGAAATGTGTCCGTCGCTGTTTGTTTTCCGCGCTTGACTTTCCGCAAGTCCAATTCCATTGTCTTCAATTCGAATTTCGAGGCAGTCATTTTTCAATCCGAAAAATACATTCAACAAGCCTCCGGAATCTTTAGGCAGCAGACCGTGCCAAATGGAATTTTCCAAAAAGGGTTGAATAAGCATAGCAGGAATTTTAACGGAACGAAGCACCTCAGGCGAGTCGAGTTGAATGTGATACTTGAACTTATCTGGGAAGCGCATGCTTTCCAATTTCAAGTACAATTCCAATCGTTCAATTTCTTCCGAGAGCGGCGCGAAGTTTTCTTGTGAACTGTCTAGATTTTTTCGAATCAACTTCGCGAAGTCGGTGAGGTATTGATTCGCAGCCTGGCGATCTTGACGGTTAATGTAATATTGAATGGAATTCAAGGCGTTGAAAATAAAGTGCCTGTTCATGCTTGAATTCATGCTTTGTTGCTCGAGCATGAGCAGCTTCGCTTTCATTTCCGATTGCTCGGCTAAGTGCTTGTTGCGAATGTTACGTCTTCTAGATCGCGAAACGAGAATAACAATTGTTGAAAGGAAAATGAACTCCAAAAGAATGGCCCACCAGGTCATGTACCACGGCGGTAAAACGCGGAACTGCCAAGTCACTTCTTCGCTCCACTGCCCCCATTCGCCGTTGCGCGCGCGAATGTGAAACGTATAACTTCCCGAAGGAAGATTGTTGAAGTTTACTTGAGAGAATGAAGTGGGGCTGCTCCACGTGCTGTCTAATCCTTCCAACCAATAACTGAATTCTAATCTTTCAGGATAGGTGGTGCTTGAAGCATCGAAGAAAAACGTGAATGAATTTTGTCTGAAATTGAATTCAAGTCCATTCGGAAAAGATTTGCCGTTCCAGGTTCCTGACGTGAGTGTTTTCCAATCGATGTTCTCAAGATTCGATTGAATATTTGTAAGGTGAACAAGTGGAGTGGGGACGTTGAATTTCGCATCAATGGCGCTCAGTTCAATGTGCATGACGCCGTTTGGAGTTCCAACCCACACGGTGTTTTGAAGGTCAACGAAGATGGCGTTTAAGTTTGTTTCGAGGCTGATTAATCCGTCCGATTCATTGAGGTGAATCATTCGCTCACCAAGGCCTCCGGCTTGATTCATTTCCCAAATGAAAATGCCATTCAGCGTTCCAATCCACAGTTTGTTTTGAATCACCTTTAAGAAGTTAACGGTGTTACCTCCTGGCTCTTTTGAAATGTTTAAACGAACAAAACCGTTTTCATTTCCTTTGTAAAGTCCCGATTGTGTTCCTGCGATGACCTCTCCATTTGGCAGTTCCGCAATGCTGTATGCACTTGCGTCTTGAAGACCTTGCGACTCTCCGAAATTCGTGAAGGTATTGTTGTGGAAGAGCGAAATTCCATCGCGAGTAGCCATCCATATTTTTCCATCACTCGTTTCCAACATGTGGCGAATTCTTGTCGCAGGGAAGTTGGGCAATTGCGAAAAGCTTTGAAACTTTTCTTTTGAATAAGCTTGAATTCCTTTGTTGGTTCCGATAAGCAACGAACCATCTCTCCTTTGAAGTAAACTAAGAACGACTTCTTCCTCTAAACCTTCTTCTTTCCCGAAATGAAGCCAATGCGGCATGGCGTATGAACAACAGTCGTATTCATAAAGTCCTTCGGGAGTTCCAATCCAAATACCTCCTTGCCAACCCCAACTTTTCAAGGTTGTCCAAACACGCAGATTCGGAGATAGCTCTTGTAATGCTCCATGGAAATTTGCATTAAAATTATCAGACTGATTAGGCAATATGCTTATTCCGTTATCGTAGGTTCCGAAGAAGTAATTTCCTCGTGAATCTTGTGTAATACTCATGACGGCATTACCGGTTAATCCGTTGTTCACCGTGTAACTCTTGAACTGCGTATTGGTAAGTTTGAATATCCCACCTCCATAACTGGCGAACCATTGAATGCCCTCACGGTCAATGAAGACCTGACGAATATCGTCGACCGCTAAGCCGTTCGATTTTGAAAAAAGCAAATGACTTCCGTTTGCTTCATTGAATAGGACAACTCCTGTTCGGCTTGTGAAGTACATGTTTCCGTTGTTCGAATCAATTCCCGTAAACACATTGGCTAAAGCGAAGTCGCCGATGTTTGTGAGTGGCAGGCCAGTATTCACATTGAGCACGCCACCCAAAGAAGTAACTGCCCAAATTTCTTGCTTTGAATTTTCAATAAAATCGAAGAGCACATTTTCTTCGTCGTTCAAAGCATAAATCTGCTGCCATTGATTGTCTTTCAGTTTCCATATTCCTTTTTTGGTGGAAACGAGCAGCTCGTTGTTGCTATTTTTTCGAATGCGTTTGATGCTCTCGCCTTGAAAGAAAAGTGTGATGTTATCTTCAACGAATTTGTTTTCTGAAAAGAAGATGAGTCCGCGTTCTGTTCCAATGAGTAATTCATTCGTGTTGTATTCCACCAATGAAGTTGTTGAAGCATCATTCAGTTCGCCGGAGTATTTGTGATTGGTGAATGTGTTTCCGTCTAAAACGGAAATTCCACCAATGGAACCAAATACGATTTGTTCGTTTTGAAGCTGTTGAATGCAGTTAATCTGATTGTTAATGAGCCCGTCTGTTCTACTGTAATTCACAAACTGATTTCCATTGAATTTTGAAGCGCCACCGAGCGTTCCGATCCAAACATACCCTTGCTTGTCTTGTTGAATGCAACGTACTTGCGTTTGAGCAAGCCCCTCTTTCAAACTGTATTGAATGAAAGAGAATTGCTGTCCGAATGCAAACAAAGGAACCCACAACAGAATGAGTGATATGTAATTTTTGAACGACATCTATTACTCTTGCATCTTGTCTAAAAACTCTTGCAATTTTCTTCTTGAAACAGGCACGTGATCTCCGTTCGATAACACAACAACGTTTCCTTCTGTTCGATTAAATTCTTTTAGGTGGAAGGCGATGTTTACAATGTGAGATTTGTGTACGCGCATGAACATGTGCGAATCTAATTTCTCTTCGAACGATTTTATGTTTTTACTACTCACGTATTTTTTTCCATTCACGCAATACAACGTCGTATAATTTTCATCGGCTTCCAACCGGATCAACTCATTGTTTCGAAGTATCACAAACCCGTCGCGTGTTGGGACAATGGTCTTGTCGAAGTTGCTGTGCAGTGCAATTTCTTGCAGTACACGATTGATTTTGTCTTCGTCTAATGTACCTGTCTTTTGCTCTAGATTCTTAGCGGCTTTCGCTACAACATTTTTTAATTCCTCAATGTCAATAGGCTTTTCGAGATAGTCTAACGCATTTTCTTTAATGGCCTTTACAGCATATTCACGGAAGGCTGTTGTAAATACAACTTGAAAACTTCTGTCCTTGACTTGTTCTAAAAATGCAAACCCATCGGCCTCGGGCATCATAATGTCTAAGAATACCAAATCTATTTTACTCTTCTCGCACAACTCCAACGCCTCTT
>JBIKRF010000045.1:0-18664 GCA_044349305.1 Flavobacteriales bacterium | reverse complement strand
TAAGAACCGTGAAGACCAGGCAGGGCTTCGAATACTTGTTCACCAACAGGCCACAAGTCTGAACTTCCGTGACGAATAACTCCGTATGCTGTAAGAAGTCCGCCAAATGTGAGGGCATCCGACACAAGGAAAAACCACATCATCATTTTACCATAAGAAACGCTGAACGGAGAGCGGTTACCGCCCCATAATTCGTCCGTAGTTACATGTTCTGATTGACCTGCCATAATAGTGAATGAAATTTGGGTGCAATTTTACTTCAAAAGGTTCAATTTAGAAAAGAGAATCGGCATTTTTCACTATTTTGAATAATTCTGAATAAGCCGAACCTCAGGTTTTAGTAGATATAAAAAATGAAGAAGAATAGGTAAATCCATAAGATTCCCATGAAATGCCAATACATTCCATTGGAATGAAGGCTGATCCAATTGTCTTTGTTCAACTTTCCGCTCTTCAATCTGAATACGTTTACCAACAAATAAATAAGTCCGAATAGCAAGTGGGCAATGTGCAAATAAATAAGCACACTCAGCATAGCTCCAGAGGCATTGAAGGTTGTTTGAACTTCTAACGTTTTATCCTCTCTGCTTTGATCGGGACGAACGTAATAGTAGTTCTCTCCTTCCTTCACCAAAGTCTGTCCGTTCAGCTCGAAATAATAACTGGTTCCATATTCACCATTCAGTTTTCCGAGTGTGTTCCAACGCGATTGCTTCAATCCTTGTTCGGTCTGGGTAATGGTGTTCCCCATTCCCATGGCGGCCATTTCATCCCAACCCTTGTTTTGTGTGTAAACGAAAGCAAGGCCTAAGATAAATGTTACCAATGTGCCGTATAAAGCCGTTGACTGCTTCCCTGCTTTCAACGCGCGAAGAGAGATGATGAGCGATGCGCTGCTTAAAACAATAAGCGCGTTTCCAACCCAAAAAATAGCTGGCGGTTGAATGTGCACCCACAAAAGTTTTCCGTAAAGAACCATGATGGCACTGGTGATTCCACCAAACAACATCACAACGGCGAAGATTAAAAACCAAACGATCATCTTCTTTGAGCGAAGTTTCACATCGGGGTTGTGTCCTTCAAAAGGATCAATTTCTTTAAAGTCTGTGTTTTCCATTAGATTTTATCTATTACGTATGCAATTTGAACAATGGGTAAATAAAAGAATGAGGCAAACATAACCTTGCGTGCATTCAACAAAGTTGGTTCTTTAAAAAGTTTGTAAGCGAGCGATGAAATCCAGATGCCGGCTAACACAACAATGATTGCAGCAATGTTACCAACCATGGGTGTTTCAAGAGGAAGAGTCCAAGGAAGAAGGCTCACTGGAATCAAGAAAAAGCTGTACACCATGATTTGGAAAGCGGTCTTTTTATCGGGAATTCCGCTGAATGGAAGGAGCTTGTATCCGCCTCTGTTGTAGTCTTCGTGAGAGACCCATGCGATGGCCCAGAAGTGTGGGAACTGCCACATGAACTGAACCGCGAATAAGATTCCGGCTTCCAATCCGAAGTGATTGGTCGCTGCTACGTAGCCGATCATAGGCGCAATAGCACCCGGAAAAGCTCCGATAAACACTGCCCATGGCGAAACGCGTTTGAGTGGCGTGTATATGAATGCGTAGGATAAGAATGCTGAAAATCCGAGGATCCCTGAAGCGGTGTTCAAGTAATAGAACAAGATGAAAATTCCGATTCCGGCTGCTGCGATAGACACGAACCATGCGCCAAGTGGAGAGATTCTATTGGTTGGAAGCGGACGGGTCTTTGTGCGGTGCATGAGTGCATCCCATTGACGTTCGAGTACCTGATTGGCACCGTTACTTCCACCTGCTAATAAAAATCCAGCGAGAATTAACCATCCTATTTTATCATACGCCCACTCCTCTGCCCCCATTTCATAGGAAAGAATGCAAGAGACTACGACTAAAAATGAAAGGCGCAACTTGAACAAATCCAAAGCCGCTTTGATTTTCCCCATTACACTTGATTTCTCTTCAACCGAAACTTCCATTTCTGCTTATCTCAATTTTTGCAAAAGTACTGCTTAATGCTGTTCAATAATTAATAATCCCAACGACGCACTTGACGAAGTCCTTTGCGTATTCCAACCATGAGCCATGCCTCTTTGAATGCATTTACTCGTCTATCTTCCGAGCGATAGCGAGCAAATCCAAAAACCTGAAATGTAGGAGTCAATTGATAAGCAGCCTCTGCGTTCACGACAAACAGGGTGCTTCTATTTCCCTGAAGAATATTGTTTCCATATACACTCCATGGGTTGACGTATGATTGGAAGATATTTCCACCAACGTTGTTTTGAGCATCTCTTCCGAAAGCGCCCCAAACAATGCTTGCGGTATAAGTCCAATTCGAACGTTGGTACTGTGCCGAAGTGTACCACTCATAAAAATTAGCTCCAAGGGGATGTGCCAAAGGCTGACCCATGTGCTCCCAAGCCTGCAGGTCGCTTCCGTGTGTATAGGTGAAAGGTCGAACAAACGACCATTCTGTTAGGAGGGTCAATCCCTTGATTTTTTTTGGTGCGATGTGCATTCCCAATTGCATTCCGAATTTATTTCCCCACCAGCCGTTTCTGTTTCGAATTTCACTCAATAAAAATTCATCGAGAATTAGCTGTCCATAGACTTCAAATTCATTGCTGTGCTTATAAATTCCTGAAGCACCTAACAACACGTTATCGGCAGAGCCCTGAGAAAATTCAGCAGGGCGATAAAACAAAAACGGATTCAGGTAATGAAGGTCTAATTCTCTGTGGTTGGCAGAATCTCTTGCTTGCCAAACGACCATTTCATGCGCCGAGACGGTCCACTTCTTATTTAACTTCCACTCCAACGTATGAACAGCAATGTATTTCGGATTTAAGTCGAAATGAGTTTGCATACGCTGATAGCTGTGCGTTCTTGACCATAGATTGGTGAAGGTAATTTTCTTTCCAATCTTCGTTTCCAATTTCATAAAAGGCAGTGCACTTGCACTGCTCGAAAGAATAAGCGATCGATAACCGTAACCCAAATTTTGTCGTGAATTTCCGGCAGACCACGTAAAGTGACTGTTTAGTTTTCTAGAGTAGATTATTTCTGGAATAGCTGCAAAAGCAGTAGCTCCAGAATCAGGAGTATAAATTCTTCCATAGTTCGGAAGAACACCGAGAGAATCTAAAAATCGTTTATTGAATTCAGGAAGATGAAAGACTGAACCTGTTAGCGATAAGGCCAATTTGTTTTTTTCATTCTGAAAAATATTACTGTAGTTCAAGACTGCAGAATAGCCTAAATTGGAAATATCACGCGAACGATCGAGACCTGCTGCTAATTCAAAATTAAATTTTGAAATCACGGTATCACTTTCCACTTTCAATAAAGTAGCATAGCGCAACTCGTTGAACAGCGAGTCCTGCGAAAACGCAACATTCCATGCCGTTAAAAGCGAGAGTATAGCAATGATTTTTTTCACGAGGGGAAGATAGAGCAGTCTTTCAAAACATGCATTGTTAATAGGTAATAAGTTTCACAATTTTATGTTGAAAGAATAGCCTTTAATTTGTGTTGTTATGCCGAACATAGAAATTGATTTAGAAGAAGAAAATCGCGAGATACTTCGCAGATACCGCGCACTCTTACGTGTTTGTTATCGCTCGAAAACCCGAGCCGATCGTGCGCGGATTAGGAAAGCCTTCGAGCTTTCCGTAGATGCCCACAAAGACATGCGTCGCAAGAGCGGGGAACCCTACATCTACCACCCGATTGCTGTGGCGAAAATCGCCGCAGAAGAATTGGGTCTCGACACCATGAGCATTGTCTGCGCGCTTCTTCACGATACTGTCGAAGACAGTGAAATAACGCTCGACGATATCCAACGTCAGTTCGGAAAAAAAGAACGCGTTATTATCGACGGCCTGACAAAGATTTCCGGCGTTGCAGACTTGAGTTCCAGCGATCAGGCCGAGAACTTTCGCAAGATGCTTCTGACGCTGTCAGATGACGTGCGCGTGATACTCATTAAACTCGCCGACCGTCTGCACAACATGCGCACGCTCGATCACATGCGAAGAGACAAGCAATTGAAAATTGCAAGCGAAACACTTTTCATGTATGCGCCACTCGCCCATCGCCTTGGACTGTACAACATCAAAACAGAACTCGAAGATTTAAGCTTGAAGTTTACAGATCCTGTCGCATACGAAGAGATCATAACCAAACTTCAAAAGACACAAGCCGTTCGTACCCGATTCATTAATCAGTTCACACTGCCTATTCGCAGAGCACTCGATGAACAAGGATTGATCTATGAAATCAAAAGCAGAACAAAAAGCATATTCAGCATCTACAATAAGATTCATACGAAAGGGGTTCCGTTCGAAGAAATATATGACCTGTTCGCCATTCGAATTATTCTTAAGACTCCGCAAGAACTTGAAAAAACAGATTGTTGGAGAGTCTATTCTGTAGTGACCGATTTCTACGTGCCTAGTACAGAGCGTCTGCGCGACTGGATAAGCACTCCGAAAAGTAGCGGATATGAATCGCTTCACACCACAGTCATGTCGCCAACAGGTAAATGGGTAGAAGTGCAAATCCGAAGCGAGCGTATGGATGACCTTGCCGAGAAAGGATATGCGGCGCATTGGAAATACAAAGACGCGGTTGAAAGTCCGGAAAGCAAACTCGATAAATGGCTTGGACAAATTCGTGAAGTGCTAGAAGCACCGAGTGACAACGCCATTGAATTCATCGACAATTTCAAGCTTTCGCTTTTCAGCGAAGAGATTTATGTGTTCACACCAAGTGGCGATTTGAAAACGCTTCCTGTTGGATCGACAACACTTGACTTTGCATTTCTCATTCACTCGCAAATAGGCCATCAATGTATTGGAGCGAAGGTTAACCATAAACTCGAACCACTCAGTCATAAGCTAAGTAGCGGTGATCAGGTTGAAATTCTAACTTCAAAAAAACAACGTCCAAAAGAAGACTGGTTGAACATTGTTATCACCGCTTCAGCTCGTCAGAAAATAAAAACGGCCTTAAAGGAAGAAAAGAAACAAATCTCTGAAGAAGGAAAGGAAATGTTGAAGCGCCGTTTCAATTCGCTAAAAATTACTTGGGGAAGTAAGAACATAGACGAGTTCGTGCGTGCCTATGGATGCATTACCGCTGTTGACTTCTATTACAAAATTGCGAAGGGGCGAATTGAACTTAAAAAACTAAAACCTCACATAGTTGAAGCCGATCGAATTCGTTTCGACAAAAACACACAAGAAAAACACGAGGAAATTACGCGCATTGTCACCACAGCTCCTTCGACAGGAGACACGGTGCTTATTGGTGATGACAAACAAACAGTGGACTTCAGTTTATCTGTTTGTTGCAGCCCGATTCCAGGAGATGAAGTATTCGGTTTTATTACTGTTTCTGAAGGAATAAAAATTCACCGAACCAACTGTCCGAATGCGCAAGAGCTCATGAGTAAATACGCTTACCGCGTCATTAAAGCGAAATGGAGCAGCAACGATTTGGTGCAATTCGAAGTAGGATTGAAGTTCTCTGGAACCGACGATGTTGGATTGGTTCAGAAAATAACAAATATCATTTCTACCGATATGAACGTAAATATGCGGGCCATTTCTTTTGAAGCACGGGACGGAATATTCGAAGGAAAAATGGTAGTGCTGGTGCATGATACAGAACATTTGAATCATCTGATTAAGAACCTTCAAGATGTAGACGGTGTTTTAACAGTAGACCGCATTGAAAGTGAATTTGCTTAATGCATCTTCATCTTTCGTATTTTTGAAACATGACCTCTGCCGGAAAAATAGAATTGTTGCTTCATTCCAAGAAGAAACAATTGGCAGTTCTTATTGATCCAGATAAATGGAACAGTGAAAACGCAAAACAGCAAGGAGCTTTATACAAAGCTGCTGGTGTAGATTTTCTTTTGGTAGGTGGAAGTTTAAATGCAGCTTCAGATTTCAACGAACGAGTGGAACGCTTGCGTGCTACTTGTCCTTTGCCTCTAGTGCTCTTTCCAGGTCATCCTTTGCAGCTTACTAAACATGTAGACGCGACTCTTTTTCTTTCATTGATATCTGGAAGAAACGCTGAGTTCCTCATTGGACATCAAGTTGTTTCCGCGCCGTATTTACATGAATGGAAACAGGAAGTTATTCCAACCGGTTACATGTTGGTTAACGGAGGAAATACCACAACGGCTATCTACATTAGTCAGACCGTTCCTCTTCCGAACGATAAGCCTGAAGTGGCTGCTGCTACAGCGCTTGCAGGAAAATACTTAGGGCTTCGTTGTTTCTATTTAGACACAGGAAGTGGAGCAGATTTTCCAGTTTCGCAAGAATTGATTTATGCCGTAAAAAAGACCACACAACTTCCCGTTATTGTTGGAGGTGGAATCGTGAATGAGCAACAGGCCCATGCCGCTTGGCAAGCAGGAGCCGACGTTGTGGTAATGGGAACAGCAGTAGAACAGAATCCAGAAATACTTTTCGAAATACAAAAATTGAACGCCTTATGATTCGCAGACCTTTCAACCTAAAAAAATGGATCGAAGAAAACAGAAGTTTACTTCAACCACCCGTTGGAAATAAAAATCTTTATGTTGAATCGGAAGACTACGTGATCATGATTGTGGGCGGTCCAAACGCTCGCAAAGATTATCACTACAACGAAACGGAAGAGTGGTTCTTTCAAGTTGAAGGTAGCGTTATGATTGGGGTTCAGGAAGATGGAAAGGCAATAGATATTGAAGTGAAAGAAGGGGAAATGTTTTTGCTTCCACCAAGAACACCCCACCAACCACGCAGAGGTGAAGGCACTGTTGGAATTGTTATCGAGGTGAAACGTGCAGAGCGCGAATTAAAAGACGGACTGCTTTGGTTCTGTGAAAAATGTAATCACCCGCTACATGAAACGTATTTCGTTTTGGAAAACATTGAAAAAGATTTCCTTCCTCGATTCAGAGAGTTCTACGGAAGTGAAGAAATGAGAACGTGCAAATCTTGCGGACACTTGATGGAAACGGATCCTAAATTCGTTTAAATCTTAACGTCTTTTCAGCCAGAGCTCTGGGTTTTGCGGAACCCATCCGGCATCTGACACTTTTCCTAATTCAAAGTGAAGGACGTATCCTTCACCGTTGTCGGCAACCGTTCCAATCTTGTCTTTTGTATTGACCTTTGCACCAACAGAAACATAAACGTTTTGCAATCCACTATACACAGTCTTGTATGCGCCGTGTGTAACAATTACGTTCATTCCAGCGCCTTGAATATTGAATACACTCGTAACGGTTCCACTGAAAACGGTTAAAATTTCGGCGTTGGCTGAAGTAATGAAATCAACACCCTTGTTGTTTACTTCAATACCCGCAATGCTTTCGTGAGCGTGTCGTCCGAATTTCGATCCGATTGCCCCAGAAGTAACCGGCCAAGGCAAGCTCCCTTTATTCTGTTCGAATACGGTATTCGCCAAAATTACATCTGGCGCACTTTCAATTTTCGGAGCAGCCTTCTCTACCGGTTTAGGAGGTGCTACAACCGCAACTGGCGTATTCGTTTTAACAGGAGCCGCAGTTCCCGTTGCGTTTGCAGAAGCATTGTTTGAAGCGGTTGCATTTGCTGCAGCCCTTCGTTGTTCTTCCTTCTTCTTTTCTTCTGCTAGTCTTGCCTTCTCGGCCTCTTGTCTGCGCACACGTTCGTTTTCTGCTGCGATTTCCTGACGAACAATTTCTTCAATCTTAGTGGTTAACTGTCTTCGTTCAATTTCTTTTTGTCTTTGAACTTCACGCAATTTACCTTCTTCCGATTTCAGCACTTCCAATTTCTTCTGTTGCTCCGATTTATTCAATGCAATTTCATTTCGTTCACTTTGTTCATCGCTTGAAAGTGCCAATTTCGTTTGCTTGTTTCCTTCCAACATGGAGATATTATCAGCAATTTCTAACTGAGCATCTTTCATTTGCTGCGCATGAAATTTTCTATTCTCGGCGTACTGTTTCAACAACTGAACACGCTTCACCGCTTGAAAGAAATCGCTTGAAGAAAGAATAAATGCCAACTTCGAATAAGATGAACGTTGCTTATAGCTGTTGTAAATCATTTTAGCATATTCAGCTTTCAAATCCTGAATACTCGCTTCTAATTCAACAACACGTCCTTCTCCATTTTTAATTTCACCGTCGATGGTCCCAACTTCTGAATTGATCGACTGAATTAACTCTTCACGCAAACGAATTTGTTCGTTCAACAAGGAGAGCTCAGCTGAGGCATTACGCTGATCGGCCTGATACTCTTTTATGAGCTGTTTGGTTCTCGCTATTTCATCGTTCAGCTCACTCCTTCTTGAGGTTAACTCTGCCTTTTTTGTCTGAGCAAAAACCCATTGAAAAGTTATACCTGAGGATACCAAAACGAGCACGAGTAACGTGTAAGAAACAAATGATTTATTCCGTATTCTCATTCCTATTTCCTTTTGATTGGATAGTCTTTGTCGTATTCGAACGAAAAATCGTAGTGATTCTGTGTATTCAAACGAACTATTTTAAAATCTAGCGCTGTGTTTCCTTTCACATCATTTATTTGAATGTTGCATTTGTGCGGATAATGCGAAGGATCTTCTTCGTCGAATTCAGCGTAATTGATTTGAACCATACGCTTCGTTCGAATATCGGTTAATTCACATTTCACAATTTTATAGAGATTCGATTCAATCCAAAATTTCGATGATATCCAATCATTATCTTCCAATCTCCTTGGAATTCTTCGAGCCTCATGTGTAGGCATTGAATCTTGAACTTCCGTAGCTCTTCTAACGCGTCGAGACATGCGCGAAATCAATGTGTAATATTCTACGTCGAGCTTTTCGATTCCACTTTTCATTTTACCTTCTTCACGGCTCAATCCTATCGGATTTCCGACCAATAAATCTTGAAGAGTTGATAAGTCTAAATCGATTTTCGCGAGATCCGTTAGCTGATCAACCGAGCCCAAGAAAACATATTTATCTCCAGGAATATCCGAGACCATTTTCAAACTATCCTTATCTACAAGTAGTCGAAGCACTTCAATTCCCAACGCTGGACTAACACTTACAGAAACCGCGCTATCCTTGCGCATGCGCACCGTGGCTTTAAACCCTTGTTGCTCTTCACCGGTTGTAAATTCAGCATCCAACTTCATTCCTAACCAATCAAAATCGAATTTGTTTTTATCGATGTGTCGCGTTAAAAAAATCTGAGTTCTCTCCTTCAAAGGTTCCTGCGTAACAACAACTTCTTTGCTTTTACAAGCAAAGAAAAACGGTATAAATAGAATGACGAAATACTTATTCAATGAATTTCTTTTGGTTAATTTTTCCCTTCAATTTGGCGTGCGTTGGGTTCAATGCTAAAGCTTTGTTCCAACATTCCAAGGCCTTCGCTTCATTTCCTAACATGAAATAGGTATCACCCAAATGCTCCCATATTTCTTGATCAGTTGAAAGAATTCCAGCAGCCGTTTCAAATTGTACTAAAGCCTTCTCAAATTGCTTCTTCTGAAACAATACAAATCCAAACGTATCCAGATAAATCGCATTGTTTGGCTGCAATGAAACGGCATACTGCACAATTCCTAAGGCCTTGTCTAATTGAACCTTTTTCAACGCCAAGTAATAGGCATAGTTATTCAACGCTGTTGCGTTATCTGGATTTTGAATTAAAGCCTGCTCGAATGATTTTTCACATTCGGTCCAATTATTCGTCTTAAAAAAAACACTTCCTAGGGTTGAGTGAAATTGTGAAAGGAGCTCTGGCTTTTCAATTACCAAATCTCTTCCGGTGGTTAGCAATTCTGAAGCCTTCTGATAATCTAGCAATTTCAAATAGCCCAAACCGGCGTAGTAATAAACTTCTGCATCGGTTGGATAAAGCTCCAATGCATCATTTGCGTATTTCACCAAATCATTCCATTTGCGCTGTTGCTTTTGATTCTCAAGCAAGAATTGCCACACTAACAAATCGCTTTTGTATAAATCAAGCGCGAGCTTGAGCATTTCTTCTTGTCTAACGAAATTGTTTTGGTGGTTTGCAACAAAAGACAATTGAACGAGGCACTGGTATTCCGATTTGAATTGATTGAATGTTAGATCGAAAATTTCCCAAAGTGGCTTTTTTAATTTTTCATCTTGCACAACAAGCTCTTCGTATTTCTTTAAAACATCAATGGCATCGAACCAACCTAAATCACCTGAAGCAATAGACTTTTTTAATATTTCGTAACTCTTGGCATCTTGGCCAGTCGTGGCCAGCTCCCCGCTTTCCTCTAGAAGTAATTTCCCATTGTTCGGAATAACTTCCTTCATGTGTTTCAACCACTTCAATGCTTCTTCGTTCAACTTGTACTCACGATAAAATCCGAGCAGATAAAAGTAATAGGCATCTTCCACTTTGTTTTTCTTCTCGAATTCTTCTAAGACCATTCCAGCCTCTTTAAACTTTCCTTGAAGACTCAACAACTCAAATCGCTTGCGCGCAACGTCTTCATCTTCTCCTTGAATAGCGGCTATTTGAGCCAATACCTCTGATGCCTGGTTCAAGTCGAAGTTTCCAATGACATTCAAATATTCATTCAATATCGGAACTGGATTAGAACTGTATTTAACTGCTAAATCGAAATGTTTAATTCCCTCTTTGATATTGCCCGCGTATATTTCATAGTAGCCCAAGTCTTTCAAGAACCACGGATTGGTGGGTTCCATTTCTACTGCTAGCTTAATGTGCTCTAAACCCATCTTCTCGTATTTGGGAAGAAGAGCGCATAATTTAGAGATTTCATAATGAGCAGCACTTACCTGTTCATACTTCAGCGCGGTATTAAAAAAATTAATTGCAATATCAAAATTGCCTGCCATCTTCGCCTTTTCTCCTTGATAAAAATACTGCTGAAAGTTAGCGTGATTCTCATCTGTAACGACAGTTGCTTTCTTGCTTCCACAAGAAGCAAGAAGAATCAAAGAGAAAAAAAGAAGAAGATTTTTAGTCATTGTTTTGAATGGAATTGTATGAACCCAAATCAAGCACTCCCTTCACTCCTATGACTTGACAATACTCATCGACCAATGAATTTTTAAGTTGACAATTCTCAACTTTTGAATTCGATTCAATGGATGTATTTTCAAGCGTTGAATTCGTGATGGAAACATTGCTTGCAATGCTAACGTTTGGACCAACCGTTGAATTGTGAAGAACGACATTACTGCCGAAATAACACGGTTCAATAATTTTCGAATCCCCTTCCAACTTTACATTGTGATTTTGTGGAAGTCTTGAAACTACAGAAGCCATGGTCTCTACCACAGCCGCCTTGTTGCCGCAATCCATCCACTCGTTCACTTCACCCGGAATAAACTTTGCTCCTTGCTTCATCATGTTGCGCATGGCATCCGGCAATTGGTATTCGCCTCCGTTCATGATGTTGTTATCTAACAAATATCGAAGCTCACGTTTCAACCACTCGCCGTCTTTGAAATAATAAATTCCGATCATGGCTAAATCCGAAACGAACTCTTGCGGCTTTTCCTGGAAGGAAACAATGGTGCCTTCGGAGTTCAATTCTACTACACCAAACTGACGTGGATCTTCAATTTTCTTCACCCACAAAACTCCATCTGCGTTTGGATCTAATTTGAAGTCGGCACGAAAAAGGGTATCTGCGAAAGCCACGGTAACGGGTCCTTGCAGCGCAGACTCTGCGCAAAGTATGGCGTGTGCGGTTCCTAGCGCCTCATCTTGATAATGAATGGTTCCTTTAGCACCCAATTGTTCGGCTAACGCCATTAGATTGTTCTCGACTTCCTTTCCGAATCGGCCGATAATGAAAGCAATCTCTTCGACCTTTTCCGTTTGAATTGAAACTATATCTTCAACCAAACGCTGAACAATAGGCTTCTCTGCTATGCGCACGAGGGGTTTCGGAGTGACAAGGGTATGCGGACGCAGGCGTTTTCCCATACCCGCCATTGGAATAACAATTCTCATTTGTTCTGAATATTCTTTCTAACAAAAGAAAGCAAAAAGGCCGAAAACTTTCCGGCCTTCCCATGAAGTAATGAACATTTATAGTTGAATGAATTATTTCACTCCGGTACTGCCAAACCCGCCAGCTCCTCTTTCACTTTCTGAAAGTGAATCTTGCTCTACCCATTCGACCTGTTCGTGCTTTGCAACTACCATTTGAGCGATTCGCTCACCTGGTTCAATCGTGAAGGGTTCGTTCGAAAGATTAACCAAGAGAACCTTAATCTCTCCGCGATAATCGGCATCAATGGTTCCAGGAGTATTCAACACCGTAATTCCATGCTTGAATGCGAGACCACTTCGCGGTCGAATTTGCGCTTCCACACCCACAGGCAGTTCCATGAATAATCCGGTTGGAACAAGGATTCGTTCGAGCGATTTCAACTCAATCGAATCTTCCGTATTTGCGCGTAAATCCAATCCTGCTGCGCACGCCGTAGCGTATGCTGGCGCAGGATAATTCGATTTATTAATTAATGCAACTTTCATTATTTGCCCGTGAACGTTGGTTTGCGTTTTTCCATGAAAGCCGTAGTTCCCTCTTTGAAGTCTTCCGTTCCAAAGCACTTCCCGAATTCTTCCGCTTCCGCTTTCAATCCGATCGCTTCGCTGTCAAATCCAGCTTGTACAGCGCGCAAGGCACTTGAAATTGCAGAAGGAGAAAGTTTTTCAATCTTTCCGGCTAAATCTGTCGTGAACTGCATTAACGCGTCTAATTCTACAACGTGATTCACCAATCCCCATTGCAATGCGTCTGCCGCTGAAAGTCTTCCCGCAGTAACAATTAACTCTGTTGCCTTTCCTCTTCCAACTAAACGAGGCAAACGCTGTGTTCCACCGTATCCTGGAATTACACCTAACGAAACTTCAGGCAAGCCCATAACAGCATTCGAGGAAGCCACACGCATGTGACAGCTCATGGCCAATTCCAAACCACCTCCGAAAGCGTATCCGTTTACTGCTGCAATCACAGGAGTGTTCAAGCGTTCAACAAAATTGAACAATTGTTCGTGTCCCAACAACGAAAGTTCCTTTCCTTGTTCAACAGAAAAACTTGCGAATTCTTTAATGTCTGCGCCCGCAACAAAAGCCTTCTCACCGGCGCCTGTTAGCACAATCGCACGAACGCTTTCATCTGCTTCCGCATCGGCAAAAGCAGCATGAAGCTCTTCAATGGTCGCCTTGTTTAAGGCATTCATTTGATCGGGTCTGTTTATGGTTATGATGCGCGTTGCACCAATGTTCTCTAGAAGTAAAAATTGAAATGACATAGCAAATTGTTTCCGCGAATTTATTCCAAAAGAGACTAACGAATCACAGTTACGTGTCCAATTAATTCTTGTCTCCGCTCCAAAGAGTCGAAAGACAGCTTCCAAGTATAGATGTCGTTGGGAACGAAGTAATCTTCATACCCCCCAATCCACGGTTCATTCGGATTGTTACTTTCAAAAATCAAGAGGCCCCAACGATTAAATATTTGAAGATGAAATCCGGATAAATTTTCACCTACAACTAAAAACACATCGTTCACACCGTCGCCATTGGGTGAAATGGTATTGGGAATGTAAACAGGGAAATAGGGACGAACGAATACTGAATCGACACCAACGCATCCTGCGCTATTCACCGCTGTTAAGGAATACCAAATTGGTTCGGAAGGAATAGCTACCGGGAATGCACAATCGACGCACGACAGACCATCAGAGGGAGACCAGTTGTAATTCAACCCGAAGGTATTTCCAAATAACGTTGTGTTCCCGGGGTAATCGAAATATTGATCAGGCCCGGCATCTACTTCTGGTAGTGGAAGAACATTTATGTACAACGAATCGGAATCGGCGCAGCCGTTCACATCTGTTCCAATTACTTTTATCCATTCTGAAAAAGGTGCATTCGCTTGTGTGCTACTTGCAGTTGGATCAACTACGCTCGTATAAGGCATCCAAGAATAAAAGTCAGCACCAGTGGCTTCAATCGGATAATATTCGCCGAGGCAAACTGTTCCATCTTCAGATGCCACGACATTCAATTCAATGACATTAATGGACACCTCTGAAATCGCGGAGCCACATGTATTGGTTAGTGTAACATTGTATGTTATTGAATTTGTCGGCGAAGCTATTGGATTCTGAATGGTGGCTGAACTCAATCCTGAAGCAGGCGACCAAGAATAATTCATTCCTGCGGCCGCAGATAACTCAACGCTTTCTCCAAAGCACAATTGAATTGTCGGATAGATCACACCTACCGGGGCGCTCTGTTCAACAAACACGTAACAACTGTCTGTGGCTGAGCAACCTTCGGATGTTGTTACCGTTACAAAGAATTGTTCATCGGCAAGAGGTGATGCAACGGTAGCGGCAGAATTCAATACACTTAACGAAGTGCTATTTTGCCAAGTGTAGGTTGTGCCCCCTGTTGCCAGCAAGGGTTGCGAGTTACCTATGCAAATGGTGTGGTCTGGTCCAGCATCTGCCAGAGTTATAATCACATCTACATAAATACCAACGGTATCACTTCCACACGAATTAAAATCGGAAACGTAATAGGTTGTTGGAACGATAGGAGTAACCAAGGCTGTTAAGCCATTGGCATTTGTGAGGGTCGGATCATTCAACCACAATAAATTATTTGAACCACTCGCATTTAAAGCCACTGTTTCTCCCGCACAGAATGGATTCACCGAAGCAATTGTTGGCGGAACAAATTCTATGATTTGAAGATTCACATTTGTCGTATCCGAAACATAACAATCGTTAATGTCCGATGCTATCATAGATACAGTATAGGATCCAACTTGATTAAATACATGACTCGGTTCGAACAAGGAACTGTTTTGCCCATCACCAAAATTCCAAATAAAATCAGAAGCAAATTGAGTCTCATTATTGAATTGAGCAGGGGTACCTACACATATTTCCGTTGGGCCTTGAACATTAGCTATTGCTTGAAGTTGTCCGAGATCGAAACGGAATACCGCTAAGTTGCAACCGAAACTATTGTTGGTTGAAGACCATGCGCCAGGAGTCGTTGGAAAATCGTCGTTGTTCTGACACCCTGCGCAAACCGCTTGATATACCGAACCGCTCTTATCGAAACGAGAGGTCCCACCATCAACATGCTCAGCACTTGAACTGCCGCCCAAATAAGATCCGTACATCAGCTGGGTAGCACTTGAATTTAGCACTGCCAAATAAAAATCGCTACCGTCTGTAGTCGACTGAAATGCATCTGCTGTAATAGGTAAGTTATTCGTTGTGCTGTTGTAAGCTAAACATGTTAAAGACGGGCAAGTAAGTGAATTGGTATGCCCACCCCAACCACTGAGATAGATCTGATCACAATCGCTAACTAAAAAAGCAGTTGGAGCAATATCTATTTCACCACTTCCGGTTCCAATAGTAGTGTTCCAGTCAAGTGTATTTAACGTTGAATTGTATTTCCGAATGAATTGCCCACTGTTCGGCTGACCATAAAGCCCAGGTGTAATTGTCATTGTTCCTGCAGTCTGACCTAAACAATAAATATTATCGTTTAAATCGGTTTGAAGAAAATAGATTTGATCGTATTCAGAGGTACCTGCGAAAGTGCCAGCGGTGACATTGAAATTGACCGGATCGATTTTGAGAATAAAACCATCGGTTGCGCCATTCCAATTCGAATCTTCACCAGCAGAACAGAATGGAAAATCCTGACTTTGCGTACCTCCTGCAATTAAAATAGACCCGTCATTCGCAAACTCTAATGCGTAGATAGCGTCGGCACCACTTCCACCTATATAGGTTGACCATAAAAGTGAACTCAACGTTGAATTGAACTTCGCAATGTAACCATCGCTATCTCCTCCACCGTAATTCGCTTGCGTCGATGCCCCTGCAATATCCGCATTGCCTCGCACGCACGATCCAATAAAGATGTTATTATTCACATCGATATTTACCTCACCTCGAAATGCATCGCCATAATTATAAAACAATTCATTTGCGTAATTCAAGCCATCATTTGAAACATCACCTAAAAAAGTAGAACCCGCGAGTGTACCATTGGTATTGAACTTTGTAATGAAAAAATCACATCCTTCCGGATGTCCGCTTGTAAAAAATGCAGACATCATTAGCGGAGTTCCGCCACTGAATGTGGGTTGAAAAGAACCCAATGTGGTTGGATAATCACTACTTCCTGTTACACCAAAAACAACAATGCGATCGAGGTTATCCACTATCACAGAATGCGGCGTTTCTTGATGCATTCCACCAATATACGTGCTGTATAAAAGTGACGAACCTGTCGCATCGAATTTCGATATGGCAACATCAAAGTAGTTTCCGATAGCGGGGTTGAAAGTGGTGGAATAGGCATCGGTTGTGGTTGGATAATTATTCGCAAATACACTTGCACCAGAAACCAAGTTTCCATTTATATCGTCGCATGCTGTAAATCCAAAATTATTTGCTGCGGATCCAATGAAAGAAGAAAATGCGATTTCCGGATCAATAATGAGGGGGTAATTGGAATCGTAATTACCTAAAGCAAATTGAAGTCGATTTCCATTCAAAACATATTCACATTTCACCTCGATGAGATGTCCGTCTATCGATTGAAAAGCGAAGGGCTTAGATTCATAAATTCTTCCAAGGCTATGATGTGAAATTAAGTTTCCAGCTGTGTCCAATTCTAGTCGCAATGAATCGTGGTATATCCAAGAAATTTGATTTGGATTCGCGTGAGGTTGGAGTTCAAATTGGTACTTAATGGATTTCGATTTACCTAAAAACCTCAGGTTAATTCCTTCATAAACATTTTGAAAATTTATATTTTGAAATCGGCTCACGTGTGAACTCCACTGCGATGAATCGGCTCCTAAATAATAATTGAAATATCCAGGCAAATCGTCTTGTTCTTCAACTTCATTCAAACTCGCATTTTCTAATTGTTGAAGGAAGAATAATTTAATCGCTGACTCGGGAAGTACATTGGGCTTGTGATCCGGAATAAAAATTGTTGAGTCGAAGAGTTCGTATGCGAGTCCATTCGATTGAATCCAAATGGAACCTCCCGGAATTTCAGACTTGTACTTGACATGCCCAGGCCATTGACCTTTATTTTGAATGAAAGAAATTTGCGAAGAGACGAGCGCCGGCAAACCAGCCAGAAAAATCAAAATAATTAAGAGTGCTCTTCGTTGGGGAAACATGGTCTTCGAAGATAAGACTAGTTCCGAAGACAATGTGTTGCTTTACGACAAAAACTAGCTGAGTTTATCTGCTAGAATTCTCATTTCCATGGCAGGAGAAATCTTTTCGTATAAAATGCGGTAAACCGCATCGGCGATTGGAATATCTGCGTTGAATTTTTTATTGATCTCGTGAATACCTCGGGTAGCGTAGTATCCCTCGGCCACCATATTCATTTCAATGGTTGCCCACTTCACGCTGTAGCCCTTACCTACCATGGTTCCGAAAGTTCTGTTACGAGAATAGGGTGAATAAGCTGTTACCAATAAGTCACCCAAATAAGCAGAAGACTTCACATCGCGATGCACCTCATGCACGGCATCTATAAAACGCTCAATCTCACGAATGGCAGCCGAAACAAGCACCGCCTGAAAATTATCTCCATAACCAAGACCGTGACAAATACCAGAAGCCACCGCATAAACATTTTTCAAAATGGCAGATAACTCAGTCCCGAAAACGTCTTCAGTTGTAGTGGTCTTAATGAATCTACATTTCAACTGCTCAGCCATGTAATCGGCCTTCTCTAAATCGGAACAACCAATGGTCAAGTAAGACAACTTCTCAAGAGCAACCTCTTCCGCGTGACAAGGTCCGCAGATAATTCCTATGTTCTCGTACGGCACATTCCAATTTTTATGGAAATACCTGGCAGGAATCGCATCAAACTCATTGATAACACCTTTAATTGCCGAGAACAAAATTTTAGTTTCTAGCCCTACGATATTCGCCTCTTGAAAAGCTGAATGCACAAACGCTGAAGGAATGGCAACAACTAAAATGTCACAAGCATCTATAACTTCTTGAAGATTCGAAGAAACATGCACTTTCTCTCTGTCGAACTCGATACTCTGAATGTAATTCGGATTGTGACCAAACTCTTGAATGTGCTTCACCGCCTCTTCGTTGCGCATCCACCAATACACATGTTCTTGAGATTGACTCAATAGTTTAGTTAAGGCCGTAGCCCAACTACCCCCACCTAATACTCCAATTGTCTTCGTTCCTGAATCTGTCATGCCTGCAAAGATAATCATTCTGAAAAACTGCCTTTTCCTTCGTAATTTGCAAGCATTGAAGCTACGGAAATATGGAAAAACTAAGAGCGATATTGGTCGACGATGAATTTTTCGCACGCGAAAATTTAAAAATGTTGTTGGAAGATTATGCGAGTGAACACATTCAATTAATTGGCGAAGCCGCATCGGTCAAAGAGGCGTTGGAGTTGTGCGAGAAGAGTAAAATAGATTTGGTATTCTTAGACATTATGATGCCCGAGGCCGATGGGTTTGCATTTTTAGAACAAGTCAAGGACAGAAGTTTTCAAGTTGTATTTAC
>JBIKRF010000044.1:0-18752 GCA_044349305.1 Flavobacteriales bacterium | reverse complement strand
TTCCTTTGAATAAATCTTTGCAGAATTGGAAGCGTTGATTCAAGGAAATGTTCTTTTTCAAATCGCTAATGGCCGAACCCTCTAACTTCTTCGCAATACTTGCTTGCTGACTTGCATTTTCTTTGAACGTATCGTTCAACGAAACCATCGGCTTCACTTCCCCCTTCGGAGCCTCTATAGCCGGTTCATCATTCGGTATCAATTGAAAAACGATGTCTTCATCGTCGTTGTCTTCGTCTTGCGAAGCATCTTGTGCAACATCTTTCGAAGAATCTTGTGTAACATCTTGCTGCGCATTTGCATCTTTCGAAGAATCTTGCATCGCATCTTGCAAAGCATTTGCATCTTTCGAAGAATCTTGCAACACCTCTTCAATGGCATCGATCAAATTCACTTGATTCGC
This sequence comes from Flavobacteriales bacterium, assembly GCA_044349305.1. Classification (GTDB taxonomy): domain Bacteria; phylum Bacteroidota; class Bacteroidia; order Flavobacteriales_D; family Sanyastnellaceae; genus CAIZGX01. The sequence continues at coordinate 18,349 of JBIKRF010000044.1, read as the reverse complement.
CAATTCCGGCGGAGCTGAAACGGGAGTGGTATCTATCTTAATGGGTTCAGAGGTCTCAAGAACCGCTTGCATTTTTTCTGCAGGTGTTATGGTTTCGGTGAATGCTTTGAAACGAAGAACAATGAGTTTTTCGTAGAGTTCACTGCATAATTCAACCAAATGTTGCGTCTGTGCGGGCGACATATTGCCCGACAACAGTTCGTTAATGTTTGTGTGAAGTTCTTCTGAAAGTTCTTTCAATCGCATTGCGTTTTCCATAGTACAAATTGTACTTCAAAAATAAACTCCCAATGCTTTCCTTTTCAGGAAGTATTGGGAGTTATTAAAAACCGATAGTGAAAACTTACCCGCTAAGCAAGTCGAAATTAGTTTCCTTCGCCTGATTCTTTCGGAACTGCAGGATATACTACCAATTGGCAATCGCCAGGTGCAGCGACCAGTTCTTGATCTAAAGTCTCAGGAGTAACTAAAAGTTGGTTTGCGATTTTGTTTGTCGGATCGAAAAGTAAAACTTTGTTCCAGGCTGATTTAGAGCAATTGATGTCTCCTGTGTTACCGTAGTACAAACCAAGATACTGGTAGGCCTCGATCAAATTCTTTTTGTTCTTTTCAATAACAGCTGGATCTTCTCCAACTAGGATAATTCCTTTTTCATAAAAAGGTTTTGCTAAACCTTTAGCAGGATTGGTTTCTGTAACTGCTGCAAGGTCAATTTTATTCTGACATTTACCCACCCAGAACCAAGCTTCAGGGTAACGAACAGCGCTTCTGCGGAAGGTAGTGTCTGCAAGCACATATTGTTGTGAGAAATAGTACATCTGTCCTTGAATGAATTGGTCTTTTGCGTCGGCACCCAATTTCACCATTTTCTTTTCATACCAATCGGCTGCCTTTCCATAAAGTTTAATACGAAGGGCTTCATTTTCTTTTCCTTTTGAAGCTATAGCCTTATTGGTGTAGATGGTTGCAATTTCGTTGTAACCGTCTGTGTAATCTGGAAATATTTCAATGGCTTTTTCTAAGTAAACAATTCCAAGGCTGTCTTGACCAAGGCCTATGCAAACCTTACTGTAGTTCACATAATCCGAAACGTCTTGGTTTTTTACCTCTTGTCTTGCGAAATAGATGTCCATATATTTTTTGGCATCTGCGAAATTTTTCAATTCCAAGTATGAATATCCTAAAACACGATTTAGCGTATGGTTGTCTGGGTTACAAGGCATAGCGGCAGTAACCTCGGTAATAGCACGGTCGTAGTTTTTTGTTAAGTAGAAGAACGAGGCGTAACGTTGTTGAACACGGCATGAGTTGTTTAACTCTAGGTATTTAGAATAAGCTGCAATAGCTTCTTCAAATTGTCCGCGATCTTTCAAAAGCTCAGCTTTTTCGCGGTATGATGGAGCGAAAGTTGGGTCTGTAGCAATGGCTTCGTTGAAGAATTTCAAAGCCTCATCGTTGTTTTTCGCTCCGCGATAAAGCTTCGCTTTTCTATACAATGCAGGAACATATTTCGAATCAATTTCGAGACACTTATTGTATTCTGTAATAGCAGGAGATTGGTTGTTTATTTCTTTAAAACTTTGATAATCTCCGAGAGTCAAACCGAGTTGAAGACGAATAGCCTTGTTCTCAATAACTACTTCAGCCAAACCATCAAGTGCTTGTTTTGCAGCGCCCAAGTTTTTAGCGTCTTCTGCAATGTTTGCTGCTGCAATAGCAATGTATGTTGTGTACTTAAGATCTTTGCTAGCCTTGTTTTTCTTGTTGTCTACAATGCCTTTAGCTTTTGCGAAATAAGAATCCGCCTTTCCACCATTTCCTTCACGCATTTCAATTTGGCCAAGTCCAACATAGTTCAATGGGAAGAGAGAATCTGCTTTAACTCCTGCTAAGAAAGCTTGTTTCGCTTCTGCAGTTTTTCCAGCATCGATGAATTTTCCATCTATTGCCCAATCTAAATAGTTGAAACCGTCTACCGCAAATTTCTCAGCGCTATTAGGCATAGTGGCCAAATCGCGAAGCGCTTTTTCATAACGTTCATTCAACGTAGAAGTGCGAATAGGGTCGAAAGCTGGGTTTAATTCCAGTGGAGTTTTTTGTGCGGTGCACGAAAGAAGTAGCATATTGGCTACGAGGAGAAAGAATAGGTTCTTCATATTCATGTTTACTTATTTCAGGTTTAATCTTTAATTCTTATAACTCTTGTTGGTGACGTTGCAGCAACCATGCCCATTTTGTGAATAATCAACTGTCCCTTCTCTCCATTGAGGAAAGAAATGAATCCAGTTCCGACAGTTCCCTTCAGTCCTGTGCGAATAGCATAGACATCTCTGGTGAACGGATAGCTTTTGTCGAAGACATAGGCTTGAAAAGGATATCTCACACGTTCGGGGTGGTCGGTTAAGGTGTTGTTTAATATGCCAACAACATCAATTTTATCTCTGAAAGCCTTGGTAACCTTGTCTTCTGGATCTGTTATCCAGCTTACCGAGATAATACCGATTGCACCGGGGTTGTCGTGCACGTAGTTAATTACAGCAGCTGTGCTATCCATTGCGAAAAAATTCGCGGGCATTGCACCACCATTCAAAAAATTCTCTTGGACATAACGTGCATTGCATGATCCATTGTGATCGAAAATAATTCGAATATCTCCACTTTTATTGGAAGAATTAATTTGATTCCAATTGGTAATTTGTCCGCCAAGAACTTGCTTAGCTTGATCAAGTGTTAAAACAGAATCTTGATTGTCCTGATGTATAATAAGCGCAATAGCGTCGGTTGCAATTTTTACAGACTCGGGTAAACGTTGCTTTGAGGCGAAGTAGTCTAATTCAGCCTGAGTAAGTGGACGATTGATAATAGCCGCTTGAATGCTATCGGCAAGTAACAAGCGAATGATTTCCTCTTCTGTTGAATAGGTAGGTTTGATTTTCGCTTTGTCGTATACCTGCTCGTACACCGGTATCTGAGATTGCATCATGAGACTGTAACTCTCATCGACACCAATTTTCAATTCACCTGAGGAAATTCCTTGAGCCGATTGGTCGTAGTTTCCGCAGCGAGCTAGCAAAGCGCCTACTAGCGCTAAAAAGAATAATTTTTTCATAATGTGGTTTTTTCAGATTTTATTTCTTTCCACGCATTGAAAATTCTTCTTGCGCGCATTGCAGCATACAGCAGGAGCACCAAAGCGAACCAATATTTTCGTTGGCCCGGCAAGGTGTTGTCTAACGCACTGGAGGCCACACAAAAGATGGCCATTCCAATGAATACTCCTACCATAATAATCTGACTAATGAGCAGCGGCTTTTTTAGCATAGGGTGCAAATTTAATCGTTTACAAGTGAAAATTGAATAGGAATAGTTTGTTTTACAGCAACGGACGTATTTCCGCTACGACCGGGGATCCAATTTGGCATTTTTTGAATGGCTTTCACTGCTATTTTATTCAGCTCTTCGCCGTTCTCAATGCCGCGCTCTACCGCAACTCTAGAGATAGTTCCGTCTTCTTCTATGACGAATGAAACATAGACAGTGCCTTCGATTCCGAGATTTTTCATTCGCTCGGGATAATAAATATTATCTTGAAGGAAGGCATACAACTCAGATACTCCGCCGGGAAATTCGGGCATAAACTGAGCGAATGTTTTGAAATTGTTATTTTTTTTCTTTTTGACCGTTGTCGTATCAACGGAGAAATTGGGTTCTTCAGGAAAACCAAAAAAATCCTCGTCATCTCCACCAAATCCAACCCCACCAAATCGAGAGAATACATTGGTCTTTTTTGTTGTGTTGTCTACCACATTAACCGTTCGGTTTTCAGATCCGACACTTTGTTTCTTTTGAACAAGTGAGGGTTTCTTGGTTTCCTTTTTCGGTTGAATTTTAATTTCATCGAGACGCACTGTCGCTAGTTTGGTCATTTGAACTTCCGGCGCCTTTTTCTCGATGGCTTTATTGGTAAGGGCTAGCGCGAAGAGAAAGCCGGAAACGAGGCAAATGCCCATGGCTGTGGATAGTAACGTTCGGCGCCCGTAGTTTTTACGAAGAGTATAGGCGCCATACATTTTGTTGCGGGTTTCAAACACTACTTCATCGAGTGTTTTGAAAAGGGAGCGGGTCGTTTTCATAATTGTTGTTTTCTTTTTCAAACGAGTTATTGCCCGGCATTGGTCTATTGAAGAGCTATATTTGACATTCATTTCCATGTATTAATTTCCTTTCTATGAAAGTTAAATTGTTGCTTATATGTCTTCTTATTTTTGCTGAAACCCAAGCGCAGCAGGCAAAATCTCTTGTTTCAAATGGAAAAAAATTACCCTTTCAAGAGTTTGTCGTGAAGGGAGAATATGAAGCGCGGTTACCTTTTATCTTGTTTTTGCACGGTGCTGGAGAGCGGGGAAGTGATAATCTTGCTCAAAGAAAAGTGGGTTTGCCTGTTCTAATGGAAACCTTGAAGGCCGCAGGTCTTGAGCATTACGTATTGTGGGCACCGCAGTGTCCGAGCGATCAAAGATGGACAGACGTCGATTGGAAAGCCACAGAGCACACCATGAAAAAGAATCCAACTTGGCCTATGCAAGTTTTAATGGATGGAATTGATTCGTTGGTTTTGAATACCACGATGATTGACACCACACGCATGTATATTGTTGGATTAAGCATGGGCGGCTACGGAACGTGGGAATACATTGCACGGCAGCCTTATCGCTTTGCTTCGGCAATGCCGGTGTGTGGGGGCGGAGATGTTGTGCAAACAAAGAATAATGTTTCGACCGCTGTGTGGGCCTTTCACGGTCAAGCAGACAATGTTGTTCCGTATGAGAACTCGGTTCGTATGGTGAATGCAACAAAAAAGGTGAACACGAATGTTCACCTCATTTCTTATCCAGATATCAAACACGACAGTTGGAACAAAGCTTTCGCGGAAAAGAAAATCGTTCGCGATTTCATTTCAACACGAAAGAAATGAAATCAATTATCCGAGCTGCTCTTTAATCGCTGAGATCTTATTCATCGCGTCTGATTGTTTTTTGCGCTCGCCTTCCAAAACGGCAGCCGGGGCGTTGTTTACGAATCGTTCATTCGAAAGCTTCGCCTCAACTGACTTTAAGAATCCTTCGAGGTAAGCCAACTCTTCCTTCATCTTCGCTTGCTCTGCTTCTACGTCTACAGACGCTGTATACGGAATGAAATATTCAACTCCGTTTACCATGAAGCTGAACGAAGGATTCATCTTTTCAGACACCTCATTCAATCCAGTGATGTTACACAAATGTTTGAACGCTGCATCAAACGAAGAATTTCTGTTTGCTGTTTTCATAAATGAAACAACAAGCGCTTCTTTGTTCGGAAGGTTTTGCTTTTTGCGAACGTTACGTGCTTCAGTCACCAATTGCTCAAACTCTTCAAATTCTTTTTGAATGTTCGCGTCGAACGTTTTTGCTGCAGGCCAATTCGAAATACAAATCATTTCCGATTCGCTCTTCCAAGAGTCCATGTGCTGCCACATTTCTTCCGTGAGGAAAGGCATAAATGGATGTAATACTTTCAATAAATTTTGGAAAATATCAAGCGTGTCGTTGTATGTTTTCGAATCGATTCCTTTACCGTAAGATGGCTTCGCCATTTCCAAATACCAAGCACAGAAGTCGTCCCAAATTAATTTGTACGTCTGCATCAACACTTCGCTAATGCGGAATTTGTCGTAACCGTCTTCCATTTCAGCAAGCACTTGCTCGAAGCGATTGTTCATCCACTTCACCGCAATGGCTGAAGATTCAGGTTGCTCCAACGAAGCATCGATCTTCTCTTCCCAACTCTTTACCAAACGGAAAGCATTCCAAATTTTATTTGCGAAATTTCTTCCTTGCTCACACAATGATTCGTCGAACGGAAGGTCGTTTCCAGCAGGAGAAGAAAGCAACATTCCCACACGAACACCGTCTGCTCCGAACTGTTGCATGAGTTCAATCGGATCGGGTGAATTGCCCAATGACTTGCTCATCTTTCTTCCTTGCTTGTCGCGAACGATACCCGTGTAGTAAACGTTTTTGAACGGGAAGTTTCCAACATATTCATAACCTGCTACAATCATTCGAGCAACCCAGAAGAACATAATCTCTGGAGCTGTCACTAAATCGGCAGTAGGGTAGTAGTAGTCTAATTCTTCTTTCGAATAGAATCCGTCGAACACGCTAATTGGCCACAACCACGAGCTGAACCAAGTATCCAACACATCGTCGTCTTGCTTCAAATCTGCAGCACTCCATGAAGCGCCTTTGGATTGAAACTGTGCAACAGCGTCTTCGATATTTTTCGCAACTTCAAAACTTCCATCAGGTGCGTAGAACGCAGGAATGCGATGTCCCCACCACAATTGACGAGAGATACACCAATCTTTGATGTTCTCCATCCAGTTGCGATACGAGTTCTTGAATTTCGGAGGGAAAAAGCGAATGGTATCGTTCATTACGTTTTCCAAAGCAGGCTTGCTTAGGTCTTTCATGTCTACGAACCACTGCAACGAAAGGCGTGGTTCAATAACCACATCTGTACGTTCTGAATATCCAACTTTATTCAAATGCTCTTCGGTCTTTGCTAGCAATCCGGCAGCATTTAAATCTTTTGCAATTTGATCACGAACAGCAAAACGTTCTTGCCCAACATACATTCCTCCTGCTTCGGAAATGGTTCCGTCTGCGTTCATCATGTTAATGACTTCCAATTGGTATTTTTCACCCAACATAAAGTCGTTTTGATCGTGGGCAGGCGTTACTTTCAAGCAACCCGTTCCGAATTCTATTTCAACATATTCATCGGCAATTACCGGAACAGCGCGGTTCACCAAAGGAACAATGACTTTCTTTCCGTGAAGGTGTGTGTAACGCTCGTCTTTCGGATTTACGCAAACAGCGGTGTCTCCTAGAATGGTTTCAGGGCGGGTAGTTGCAACGGTTAAGAATTCGTTGGTTCCTTCAATTTGATATTTTAGGAAGTACAATTTCGATTGTATTTCCTTGTGTATTACTTCTTCGTCAGATAAGGCGGTAAGTGCAGCAGGATCCCAGTTGATCATGCGCTCGCCGCGATAGATTTTTCCTTTTTTGTGAAGATCAATGAAGCAGTCGATTACGCTTTCGTAATATTTTGGATCCATCGTGAAACGCGTACGATCCCAATCGCAGCTCGCTCCCAACTTCTTCAATTGATCTAAAATAATTCCACCGTGCTTGTGCGTCCATTCCCACGCGTGCTCCATGAACGCATCGCGAGAAAGATCTGATTTCTTAATTCCCTCTTTGCGTAGTTTCTGAACAACTTTCGCTTCAGTGGCAATAGAGGCGTGGTCGGTACCCGGCACCCAACATGCGTTGAAGCCGCGCATGCGTGCACGACGAATAAGTAAATCTTGAATGGTGTTATTCAACATGTGCCCCATGTGCAATACACCTGTGACGTTTGGCGGAGGAATAACAATCGTGTACGCGGGCTTGTCGTTAGGAGTAGATTTAAAAACCTTCTTCTCTAGCCACATTGCGTAAATGCGGTCTTCCGTTTCGTTTGGAGAGTATTTGCTTGGAATTTCCATGTTTGTTGAATGAAGATGCAAATTTAAGCACCTCCATTCAACTTCAGTGGGAAAATATCGATTAAAGAGAAATTACTTCTCTTGCAATTTCATCGCTCACTTCAACTTGAAATGAACACTGACCAATATCTGTAATCAATGAAAAGTGAAACACACCGTTCTTATTCTTCTTGTCGTTTAACATGAATTGAAAAATCTGCTCGAGCTCTTCTTTGTTGAAGGAGGGAAGCGGTCCGAAAATATCCAGTATTCTTTTTTCAATCGTTTGAGCCAACGATTCGTTGAGCATGTCCAACTTAACTGCTATTCGATTCTCAAGCACCATTCCCCAGCCTACTGCATTGCCGTGGGTAATAGGTTCAGATTTCTTAAGAAAGAATGACTCAATGGCATGTCCAATCGTATGTCCGTAGTTCAGTTTTTTCCGAACCGAACGTTCATTCGGGTCTTCGTTAGTGATCTCTGACTTTATTTCGTTCGATCGTTTCACGAAGACAGCAATATGCGATGCCTCATTCGAGTCTACGTGTGCTAGGGCTTCCCAATATTCTGCATCTGCGATAAGCGCGTGTTTTAGCATTTCAGCGAATCCTGATTTCAATTCTTTCTCGGGAAGGGTATTCAGGAATCCAGTGAAAACGAGAACGCTTTTCGGCCAGCTAAAAAGACCAACGGCATTCTTTACTCCCATTAAATCTATTCCGCACTTTCCGCCCATAGCAGCATCTACTTGGGCCATAACCGTGGTGGGAATGTTAATGAAGTCTATTCCTCTTTTGTATGTTGAAGCTACGAATCCTCCGATATCCGAGATTACTCCTCCTCCCACATTAAGCAGAAGCGATTGCCTGTCGGAATTGTGATGAAGCAATTCTTCATACAACTGCGCAACAATCTCGAGCGATTTACTTTCTTCACCTTCGGGAATTTCAATAATGGGCACTTCGTTTAAAGCCGGAATGGTTTCCAGCAGAAAGCGAACGCAGTGTTCGTTTGTATTGGTATCGCACAAAATGAAAGTAGCTGAATGCGTACTCACTTCTTCGGTGAGAATTTTTTGTATTTCGTCGAATGAATGAATTGTTTTGACGTTCATGGGAGGGTGAAATTATAACTTATTCTTCAGAACTGTTCTTCAATGACATGAAAATGTTGCAGGTCTTAACCAGTGCAATTTTCGAGCAGAATTGGCATAATTGATTATAATCAGTTTTCGATTTGGAGTGCATAAGGCAACTTCTTCCAAACCTTTTCGTCTTTCAAGTACCTAACTAAAAAGACTATGAACTTAACTGTTGCTTTGCAAGAGGTGTGGGCGAAACAGCCTCACCTCATACTTATCGCGGGATTTATTATCCTTGTCGGATTCGTTTCTAAAATGAAATTGTTTGCGAAAGCCAATCAGCCAATGGCAGCCGCATTTGTTCCAATCTGGGACCTGATGGTAATCATGAAAATTATTGGACGACCCGTAAAACACGTGTGGTATTTTGCTATACCTGTGCTAAACATTTTCTTCGGATTTAAAGTGTTGGTTCAATTGGCGCAATCTTTTGGAAAGCGCACGTATACCGACGCTTTCTTCGTTTGCTTGTTCAACGTTTTTTATGTGTTGAATTTAGCGTTGTCTTACGACGAAGAATACGTTGGTCCTGTATATCAAGACACCATTGAACCGGTTGCTCCCGTAGTGAAAGGAGTTGCTTAGTGAATAAAAGAGTCGAGTGAAATTTTCACTTCTTGTGGAAGTGTAACTTTCAACAATGGCTCTTGTTCCATGGCGCGCTCAATAGCGAAAACTGCCTCTTTGTTGCGTGCCCAACTTCTACGTGCGATTCCATTGTTAACGTCCCAGTGCAACATGCTGCGTAATTTCTTGTCGCATGCTTCACTGCCGTCGAGTAACATTCCGAATCCGCCGTTGATCACTTCTCCCCAACCAACACCACCACCGTTGTGCAAGCTCACCCATGTGGCTCCGCGGAAGGCGTCTCCAACAAAATTCTGAACAGCCATGTCTGCGGTGAATCGAGAACCATCGTAGATGTTGCTCGTTTCGCGGTAAGGAGAATCAGTTCCACTCACATCGTGATGATCTCTTCCTAAAACAACAGGACCAATTTTTCCTTCAGCAATGGCTTTGTTGAATGCCGCTGCAATTTCCATTCTTCCTTGCGCATCGGCGTACAAAATTCTGGCTTGCGATCCCACAACCAATTTGTTGCTCTTCGCTTCGCGAATCCATTGAATGTTGTCGGCTAATTGCTGTTGAATTTCAGCAGGTGCTGTTTCTTTCAACTTCAACATAACTTCTAACGCAATAGCATCAGTAGCATCGAGGTCTTCTGACTTTCCGCTTGCGCAGACCCATCTGAAAGGCCCGAATCCGTAGTCGAAGCAGAGTGGTCCTAAAATATCTTGAACGTATGAAGGGTATTTGAATTCACGCTCCAATGTTGGAACATCAGCCATCACATTTGCACCAGCACGCGAAGCTTCCAACAAAAATGCATTTCCATAATCGAAGAAATACATGCCTTGTTCACTGTGCTTTTGAACAGCAGCAGCATGACGAATAAGTGACTCTTCAACTTTTTCTTTGAATGAATTTGGGTTTTCTGCCATGAGCGTGTTGCTCTCTTCGTAAGAAAGTCCAACCGGATAATATCCACCCGCCCAAGGGTTGTGCAACGAAGTTTGATCGCTACCCAAGTCAATGTGAATGCCTCGTTCAGCAAAGACTTCCCACACTTCAACAATATTTCCAATGAATGCAAAGCTGTGCGCTTTTCCAACTTTCAATGCTTCTTGGGTTCGTGTACACAACTCATCAATGTTATCGATGAGTTCATCTACCCAACCTTGCTCGAAGCGCTTCGTTGCAGCTTTCGGATTTACCTCTGCTGTAATTGAAACGCAACCTGCAATATTTCCTGCCTTGGGCTGCGCGCCGCTCATACCGCCTAATCCAGCGGTAACGAACAACAATCCTTCAGCTGCACGCGCGTAAATGTTTTTATCGCCACGTTTGTTACGAAGCATACGCGCCGCATTCATAACGGTAATGGTTGTGCCGTGAACAATGCCTTGCGGACCTATGTACATGTATGATCCAGCAGTCATCTGTCCGTATTGCGTTACACCCAAAGCATTGAATTTTTCCCAATCGTCTGGTTTGCTGTAATTCGGAATCATCATACCGTTCGTCACCACAACGCGCGGTGCAGAAGGGTTAGAAGGGAAGAGTCCCATCGGATGACCGCTGTACATTACCAATGTTTGTTCTTCAGACATTTCACTCAAATACTTCATTACCAAACGGTATTGTGCCCAGTTTTGAAAGACCGCGCCGTTTCCACCGTAGGTGATTAACTCATACGGATGTTGTGCAACACGCGGATCCAAATTGTTTTGAATCATAAGCATGATCGAAGCCGCTTGCTCGCATTTGGCCGGGTATTCAGAAATCGGACGTGCATACATTTCGTAAGTCGGACGATAGCGGTGCATATAAATGCGTCCGTAAGTTTTCAATTCTTCACTGAACTCTGCAGCTAATGTTTCGTGCAACTCTGCCGGAAAATAGCGCAGGGCATTGCGCAAAGCAAGACCCTTTTCTTCATTCGTAAGAATCTCTTTACGCTTGGGAGCGCGATTGATGTTTGAATCCATGGAAGGAGTTTCCGGTAAGTAACCAGGAATTCCTTCTTGTATTTGAGTGTGAAATGTTGACATAATTTGAAATGCTAGAATTGCGCAGCAAGCGACAAATTTAATCCGTTAATGTGTTTTTCGTTGAAATTCTGAAACGCAAAGTTGAAAGAGTTGGATGTAATATTTCTCCATTCTGCGCGCACCATTAAGTGTTTATCGAGCAGATAATTTAGGTTGAAGCTATATCCCCACATGTCATTGTTTACGCCAGCTATCACTAAATTATTTTTGTCACGTAGCATTTCCGCTCTTCCCACAAAAGAGAGTTTGTCATTCGCTTGGTAAGACAGTCCAAAGAATCCAGTTAACCAATTTTTATTTAAAATGTGATCTCCTGTTTCTTGAATACCATAGTCTGCTTGAAGCTGAAGGGTCCATTTGTCTTTTAGCAAAACATTCGCAAAGAAATTTTGAAAGAACCTTGTCTGAGAACTATCCACCACGGCTACTTCGCCATAATAGGTAGAATAATTCAAGGTGATTTTTGAATTCGGTTTGAATTGTATTTGGGACCCAATATCGGGTCTTCCTTGTTGCGATCGAAGCGTCATGGTTTGCCAACCATTGAGTAAAAGCAGTGACCCGAACCACTTGTTATTTTTTGAAGTGAATTGGAGGTTTAAACCGCTTTCATAGTATGGTGAGTTCTCGGCCGCAAGACTTCTACTTAATGATAAATTAGAAAAGCCAATCGCGGATTCAAGTCCAATGTGCGATGGAAAAACACCTGCCTGAATCCAAAGGTTTTTAGATGAGCTTAACTGATAAGAAATGTTTCCCAAATACATTGCTCCGAATCCGATGGGCTCAGACGAAGTAACTTTATTGGCATACGTTCCTTCAACTAAGGATAACTGAGTTTTAAGTCGTTCAGAACTGTATTTGAAATCTATTACGGCAGTGTTAAGTGCGAAGTGATTGGTAGAAGTATGGCTGAATAGGAAGCCTGGACGCTCATGGTCTTTCCAATTGTGCTGATCTTGAGAAAAATAGATTTCAGTATATCCTGAGAAATGAATGCTGTCTTTATTAATTTGAGCAAGAAGAAAATTTGGAACGAGTAGCCCGAGAAGCAATAACGAACGCATACAATTGTTTTTACAAAGATGCGAGGTTATTTCTTCGTTTTACCTGTTTTTTTATCGTAGCCATAAGGGCAATGCTTGCAGCCACTGAGGCAGCAATATCCTCTTTTCAAGTGATACTCTTCGGTAAAAATAAAATAACCCTCTTCGCTCAAGTAGTAGTCTTCACCATGTACTTTTGAATTCTCTTCCTCTTTCATATGGCAAAAATGCAATTTACTGACTTGAACAAAACAATTAATTTTCAACTTCCCGTTTACGATAACTTACTTTTCGATGAAACGATGAAGTTAGCTGTCAAGCGTTTCGACCGCATGCACGCAACTGTCAATGGGAACAAGTGGTTTAAGTTAATGTTCAATCTGGATGAAATGAATCGAAGAGGCGCCAAACAATTGGTCACGTTTGGAGGAGCTTATAGCAATCACATATACGCAACAGCGGCAGCTGCAAAGGAATTGGGTATTCATGCCGTAGGTATTATTCGTGGTGAAGAACCAAAGTCTTACAGTCCAACATTGTTGTTTGCTCAAGAGTGCGGCATGGAGCTTTGTTTCATCTCAAGGTCCGATTACGAAGAGCGGAACACGGAAGAAATGAAGGCGTGGGTACACGATAAATGGGAGTCTGCTTTTTTAGTCCCCGAAGGTGGAGCGAATTATTTGGGAATGAATGGAGCCATGCAAATGGTTAGTGCGGAAGATTTCGATTTTGATCATTGGCTCGTGGCAGCAGGCACTGGAACAACGGCAGCAGGTCTGCTTGTTCAATCGAAGCCGCACCAAAAGGTTTGGGTATACAGCGCCTTGAAAGGAGAGCATTACATGCGTAATGAAATTCGCAACAAGCTCGTTTACTTTTTTCACGATGAAGCAGCTGCAGACGAAGTTTTAGAGCGAGCAATAGTTTTCAGCGAAGATGAATTTGGTGGATATGGAAAATTTGATGATCGATTAATCGAATTCATTCAAGAGATTAATCAGGTGCATCATCTTCCGCTCGATGTTGTTTATACCGGAAAACTTATGCATGCTTTTTTAATGGGAAACAAAAAACCGAACGAAGGTTCGGTTTTAATGTTTCACACAGGCGGATTGCAAGGCAATCCGAAAACTATATTCGGCTAATCTTAAGCATGTTTGTTGTTCCCTGCTCTGCAATAGGCATAGAGGCTACGTTTACCAAGAAATCTCCCTCTTGTACATAACCGTTTTTCTTCAAGATGTAACGAATGTCTGCAATGGTTTGGTCTGTACTTACCATCTTGTCGTAGAAGAAGGCTTTCACACCCCAAACCAAGTTCAATTGTGTTAGAATGCGTTTGTTTCCTGTAAAAACGAATACATGTGCATTCGGTCTCCAACTTGAAATTTTGTAGCCCGTGTATCCAGAGAATGACATCGTTGCAATGCTCGTCGCGCCTGTGCGCTTCGCAACACGGCACGCACTGAAGCAAATACTGTCAGTGATGAAACGTGTTTCATCCATTTCATATGGAGCTTCTTCGAGATAATACAATCCCGGGAATTTTTCAGCTTCGTTAATAATGTTGTGCATCATGGTAATTGCAGCAACCGGATAAGCACCAACACTTGTTTCACCGCTTAGCATAACGGCATCAGCGCCATCCAATACTGCATTTGCAACGTCTGTTACTTCTGCCCGCGTTGGAGTCATACTTGTAATCATACTCTCCATCATTTGTGTTGCAACAATTACAGGTTTAGCCGCTTCAACACATTTCTTTACGATCATCTTCTGAGCAAGTGGCACTTGTTCAATTGGAATTTCAACCCCAAGGTCACCACGTGCCACCATAACAGCATCGGTCTCGCGAATGATGGCGTCTATAACTTCGAGCGCCTCTGGTTTTTCAATTTTCGCTACCACCTTAGCATGCTTCCCATTCTCTGCAATAATTCCTTTCAAAACACGAACATCTTCTGCAGTGCGAACGAATGAAAGTCCAATCCAATCGATATTCATCGAAAGCGCAAACTCCAAATCATTCAAATCTTTCTTCGACAGAGAAGGAAGAGAAACTTTTGTTTCAGGAAGGTTCAATCCTTTTTTCGACGAAAGAATTCCACCTTGAATAATCTCACACAAAACTTCTTTTTTTCCATCGGTAGAGAGAATGCGAATCGCAATCTTACCGTCGTCAAGTAGAACACGCTCCCCAGGTTTTACATCTGAAGGAAACTCTTTGTAGTTCGTGTAGATGTGCGTTGCAGTTCCAATTTGTTCTTCCGTTGTAATGACAATTTGATTTCCTGCTTCTAACATTACACCGTTGTCTTGCATAACTCCCACACGCAATTTTGGTCCTTGCAAGTCTGCAAGCAATGCCGTGTTTGTTCCCAATTCTTTGTCAATCTCACGAACAAAGGCAACAACGCTAGAATGGTCATCGTGGGTGCCGTGAGAAAAGTTTAAGCGCACAACGTTCAAGCCAGCTTGAATCATTCCTTTCAGAACTTCTTTGTTTGCAGATACAGGACCGATGGTCGCTACTATTTTCGTTTTTTTCATAATCAATCGAAGAACAAGTGACTCACATGTTTCAAGCTTTCTTGCGTCAGGTGAAATGCTGCGAGCACATTGTTTATTTTTCTTATTTGTTTTAACAACTCTTCAATGTCTTCTCTGCCTTCAATTTTCAGCAGATACTCTATTTGCGCGTATTCAGGTATTAGTATTCCCTGAAGTGAACGATTTGAGATTAAGTGAATGGTGTAATGATTTTCTTCGGAAACGAACTTGAACAATTCATGTTCTGAGTTTTGTTCTTTTGTTTCAAGTTTGTACGGCTTCATGCGCTCCAAACTCCATTTCATTTCACGATTTAAAAACCACGCCAATCGAAAGTCTTTCTCTCTCGAGTTAATTCCGATTAGCTCGAAATTCAAATACTCGTCGTTCGAAAATGTTATGTTTCTAGCGCCCATCTTAGTTAGTGTATTTTTTACACGAACTGCGCAAAGGTAGTTATTTCCATGTCAGTTGTGCAGAATTTTCATTCACAATTAATTCCGCATTTCGACCCATATAAAAAGCTCTGTTGTCATTTAAATGCCCAGCAGGAAATCCAACGGCAATAGGTGTTTCGCTGTTTATACCAATTTCACGGATCATTTGTTCTACGGATTTTCCCCAAGGATTATTGCTTGAAAATCCGAATTCTTCCGTGTTATCTCGCATTTGTGTAAACCCGCCGAGAATTAATCCTGAAATATTCTTGAACATTCCCGCTCGCTTCAACGCGGTTAGCATACGATCTACGTGGTAAAGCATTTCATCGACATCTTCCAAAAAAAGAATTTTTCCTTCCGTATTTAATTGTGTTGAAGATCCGAGCTGGCTGTATATCACAGATAAATTTCCACCTACAATTTCACCTTCTGCTTTTCCAACTTGAATTTGATTTTCATTCCAATTGAATGAAAAGGCTTCTCCGAAAAGCGCGCACCTCAAATTCTCTAATGCTTCTTGAGTAGCATGTTCGAAGGAAATGGGCATGGTGGAATGAATGCACGCAATGTTTTTGTTCGTGCAGGCATTCAGCAAAACAGTCACATCGGAATATCCGCAAATCCATTTGGATGAATTCAAGTATGGATCGATTTCATCGATAGTATGAACGGTGCCATATCCTCCTCGCGCTACCAGCAAGGCTTTCACTTCATTATCATTCCAAAGGGAAAGGAAAGATTGCGTGCGCTCATCTGCATTTCCAGCAAGTTGAAACTGCGACGTGAAAATGTTTTCCGCGAGTTTGATTTTCAATTCCCACGACGTAATAATGCGTTCAGCAAATTGCCATTGCTCGCTTGTAAGGAATCTTGCTGTGGCAATTATTCCAATCGTATCGCCTTGTTGTAAAAAAGCTGGTTGCATCGCTTTATCTTTGATGCGCTAAATTCGCAGTTTTCTGCGCAAAACACCACAAAAAAGATGAAGTCACCGAAAAGACACCTTGTAACCTCAGCTCTTCCCTACGCAAATGGTCCTATTCACATTGGACACATCGCAGGAGCATACTTGCCTGCCGACATTTATGTTCGGTATTTAAGAGGAAAGGAAAGGGATGTTGCTTTTATCTGTGGATCTGATGAACACGGCGCGGCTATTACGTTGCGTGCTAAGAAAGAGGGTAAAACTCCACGCGAAATTGTAGATTTTTATCACAAGCTCATGGGCGATGCATTCCGCGATTTCGGAATTTCGTTCGATGAATATTACCGCACTTCATCTCCCGAACACATTGAGATGAGTCAGCAGATTTTTCTTGAGTTGAAGGAAAAAGGTGTGTTCGAAACGCATCGTTCTGAACAATACTTCGATGCTGAGGCCCAGCAGTTTTTAGCAGACCGATACATCACCGGAACTTGTCCGAAATGTTCGAGTGAAAAGGCCTATGGAGATCAATGCGAAAAATGTGGATCAACTTTAAGTCCGACAGAATTAATTAACCCCGTTTCTACATTAAGTGGAAGCACGCCTGTGTTGAAGGAGACTACGCATTGGTATTTGCCTATGCAACACCACAGCGAATGGGTGCGTGATTTTATTGAAAATGGAAAACTAAATGGAGTGCAACACCACGATGCTTCGAAGTGGAAGTCACATGTAGTTGGACAGTGCTTGAGTTGGATCGATGGAGGCCTTCAAGCGCGTGCCATGACTCGCGATTTAGATTGGGGTGTTCCCGTTCCCGGGGAAGATGGAAAGGTGCTTTACGTGTGGCTCGATGCGCCTATTGGATACATCACCAACACAAAAGTGTGGGCAGAGAAAAACGGAAAGAATTGGGAAGACTATTGGAAGAACGATGAAACCGAATTGGTTCATTTCATTGGGAAAGACAACATTGTTTTTCATTGCATCATTTTTCCAATCATATTGAAATCGCACGGTGGGTTTAACCTTCCGGTGAATGTGCCTGCGAACGAGTTCATGAATTTGGAAGGAGATAAAATTTCAACTTCTCGAAACTGGGCGGTTTGGTTGCATGAATATTTGGAAGACTTCCCGAATCGTCAAGATGAAATGCGTTATGTTTTGGCGTCTATCATGCCTGAACAAAAAGACAGTGAGTTCACTTGGAACGACTTCAAAGACCGCGTGAACAATGAGCTTGCAGATATCGTAGGAAATTTTGTGAATCGTGTTTTCGTTTTAACACATAAGTATTACGGTGGAAAGGTTTCGAACCCAACGTTCGATGCATCTGCTCAGTTTGAAGAAGCGCAGTCTGCCTTTAATCTGATCGGCGAAAAGATTGAAGCGTATCGCTTCCGTGAAGCGCAGGCCTTGGCTATTCAATTGGCTCGTATAGGTAACAAGCTTCTCACAGAAACAGAGCCTTGGAAACTTCAAAAGACAGAACCGGAAAAAACAGAAGGAATATTGAATGCCTGTATTCAGTTGGTTGCTGCGCTATCTGTAGCGTTAGAGCCTTTCCTTCCATACACCGCGAAAAAATTAAAAACAGGTTTGCAGTGGGAAGGAGTGAAGTGGGATGATGTGCAAGTTTCGCAGTTAATTCCTGCTGGACATGCGATAGGAGAGATGCCCATTCTTTTCCAAAAGATTACCGACGAAGAAGTGGCAAAACAAGTTGCAAAGTTGGAAGCTTCGAAGGTTCAACCCGAAGTTGAAATTGAAGCAATAAAACCGAACGTTTCGTTCGAAGATTTTCAAAGTATGGATCTTCGCGTAGCGGAGGTATTGGAAGCGCAGCGCGTTCCAAAGACGAAGAAATTATTGCAACTGAAATTACGTATCGGCACCGAAGAACGAATTGTTATTTCAGGTATTGCAGAATCCTACGAACCCGAGCAGGTTGTTGGAAAGCAAGTGTTGTACTTAGCGAATTTAGCCCCAAGAGAAATCAAAGGAGTTGAATCTTCAGGTATGATTTTAATGGCTGAAAACAACAAGGGAGAGCTTTCGT
>JBIKRF010000132.1:0-5039 GCA_044349305.1 Flavobacteriales bacterium | reverse complement strand
TACTGCCTTGGAAGCATACAAGACATGGCGCCTCATGCCCGCTCCAAAGCGTGGCGAAATTGTTCGTCAGTTTGGAAATCGCCTTCGCGATTACAAGCAAGAGCTTGGAATGTTGGTGAGTTATGAAATGGGAAAAAGCTTGCAAGAAGGTTTGGGTGAAGTGCAAGAGATGATTGACATCTGCGATTTCGCAGTGGGTCTGTCTCGTCAGCTATACGGATTAACCATGCACAGCGAACGTCCAGGCCATCGCATGTATGAGCAATGGCATCCGCTTGGTGTTGTTGGAATTATTTCAGCATTCAATTTCCCGGTTGCAGTATGGGCTTGGAACAGCGCATTGGCGTGGATTTGCGGAGACGTTTGTATTTGGAAAGGATCTGAAAAAGCACCGCTTTGCGCGATTGCTTGTCAAAATATCTGGAACGAAATCGCTGCAGAGAATCACCTTCCGGAAGGAATTTCAGCCATCGTTTCTGGCGATGTGAAAGTAGGAGAGATGATGACTGTTGACAATCGCATTCCATTAATCTCTGCAACAGGAAGCACCCGCATGGGTCGCATTGTTGGAGCGAAGGTGGCAGAGCGTTTTGGAAAGTCTTTGTTAGAGTTAGGCGGAAACAACGCCATTATTGTAACAGAAAATGCCGATCTTAAAATGACCATCATTGGTGCGGTGTTCGGAGCAGTTGGAACTGCCGGACAGCGCTGTACTTCAACTCGTCGTTTGATCATTCACGAAAGTGTGTACAACGAAGTGAAAGAGAAGTTGGTGGCTGCTTACGGACAGATTCGCATTGGAAATCCATTGGATTCAAACAACCACGTGGGTCCGTTGATCGACACGATGGCGGTTGACACCTATTTGAAGGCTATTGAAAAAGCGAAGTCTGAAGGCGCGAACTTCATTGTTGAAGGTGGCGTTGTAACTGGAGAAGGCTATGAGAGCGGATGCTACGTGAAGCCATGTATTGCTGAAGTGAAAGATAGCAGTTTGGAAATTGTGCAACACGAAACGTTTGCTCCGATTTTATACATCATGAAGTACAAAGAATTAGACGAGGCCATTGCTATGCAAAACGGCGTTGTTCAAGGATTGTCGAGTGCAATTATGACTACCAACATGCGTGAAGCAGAACGTTTCTTAAGCAGCGAGGGTTCAGATTGTGGAATTGCGAATGTGAACATTGGTACGAGTGGTGCTGAAATTGGTGGTGCTTTTGGAGGAGAGAAAGAGACAGGTGGTGGACGCGAGAGCGGATCTGATGCGTGGAGAAATTACATGCGCAGACAAACCAACACCATTAACTATTCTACTTCGTTGCCATTGGCGCAAGGAATTAAATTTGATTTTTAATGAAGGCTTGGATGCTCTTGTTTTTCGCTGCTTTCAGCGGAACTGTTTTCTCACAATCGCATTTGATTGTGTTTAATGTTGAAGACAAAAGTATCCCCTGCCGAATAGATTTGCTCAACGAATCGCGATGGGAAGTCGTGAACGGAGTAGAGCGCATTCCAATTGATATTAAATGGGGAAAAGACTCGACGTTTACGTCGAGTCTTCCTCTTTTCAGTACCTATTTTGAAGGGAAGAAAGAGAAGGGAATTGTCACAGGTGAGTGGGTAGATCCGACGCGCACAGGCGATTATCGAATTCCTTTTCAAATCGTGAAGAATAAGATTCGTGAGTTCGACACGAAAGTTCATGTTCCTATTCATTTGAAGTACAAAATTGTGTTTGAAGACGACACTGTTCCAGCCATTTTGGAAATGGAAATAGGGAGGGAAGAGAATGTGGTTTACGGAACGGTATTGACTGAAACAGGAGACTACCGTTATCTTCAAGGAGAACCTTTTGACAACAGTCGCTTTTATTTGTCGGCCTTCGACGGAACGCATTTGTTCTATTTAACGGGTCAGCTTGTAGACAATAAGGTTGAAGGAAGCTTCATGAGTGGAAAACATTATCTGTCGAATTTCAAGGGTGAAGTAAACACAAGTTTTGAATTGCGAAAGGCCGATGCGCTCACGTGGATGAAGAATCCGAAGGAAGTCTTAAGTTTGAAGTTAAATGCCGACGCAAAGGCCGAACGTTCATTTGGTGAGAAAGAATGGAATGGGAAGGTGACCTTGGTTCAGATTATGGGAACGTGGTGTCCGAATTGCACTGACGAATCGCGATTCGTGAAGTCGATGTATGAAAAGTATCACACGCAAGGATTGGAAGTCGTTCCGGTTTCATTCGAACGCGGAACCGATAAGCAAGTGGCGTTTACACGCATTAATTCTCAAGCGAAGCAAATGGCCTTGCCTTATCCTGTATACCTCGGCAGTGGGGCTGATTCTCCGCAGAAGGCTGCAGCAATAGTTTTTGCGCAATTGAATCACGTGATGTCTTTTCCAACATTAATCTTAATTGGAAAAGATGGAAAGGTGAAGAAGGTATGGACGGGTTTTTATGGTCCGGGAACAGGGGTGCATTATACTGAGCACACTGAAGAGATTGAGGACGCTGTTTTAAGATTGCTTCGCAAAGATTGATGAACCAAAGATTGCGCGGCAAAGATTGATAAATCAAAGATTGTTACACAAAGATTGTTACACAAAGATTGCGTTGCAAAGATTGCTTCGCAAAGGAGAAGACTTTTACGGAGTAAATCTTTCGCAGAATCTTACGAAGTATCTTGTGAAACATCTTTCGCAGAATCTTACGAAGTATCTTGTGAAACATCTTTCGCAGAATCTTACGAAGTATCTTGTGAAACATCTTTCGTAGAATCTTACGAAGTATCTTGTATCACATCTTTCGAAGAATCTTATGAAAGATCTTCCTAATCCTGGATTAAGAAAAGCTTTTTTAATGATTGACCTTGAGGATTGGTGCATTCAACGAAGTACATGCCGTTGGTCCAGTTGGTGCAAGGGATGTGGGTGGTGCGATCTTGAGAAGATTCAGAGTAAATAAGTCTTCCGTCTAGAGCGAAAATCTTACACGTAAATGTGGGTGAAAGAAATGGGTTTTCAACGTTGAAAACGTTGTTGGCCGGATTCGGATAGCAATTGATTTCTTGGGTGGTTTCTTCTTCCACACCAATGGTATTTTGCTGATAGACACGAATGTAATCTACGGTCATTTCTGCTGGAAAAACCGTTGTAGCATCGGGGCTTCCAGGCCAGTTACCACCTACAGCTACATTTAGAATAAAGAAAAATTCATTGTGGAATTCTTCGGTTCCTGCTACATTGTCTAAAATGTTTTTGGTGTAATAAATATTTCCATCCACAAAAAAACGAATGGACGAGGGGTTCCAAATTATCGAGTACACATGGTAGTCTTCAACATTTGTATTGAAAAGTCCACCTTGATAAACATGTCCGTTGTTGTTGTAATGAACGGTTCCGTTGACATACGAATTGTTGTTCACGTGTTCCATGATATCAATTTCACCACATTGCGGCCATCCAACAGAACCAATGTTTTGTCCAAGCATCCAGAAGGCAGGCCATAAGCCTTGTCCAGCAGGCGCTTTCAAACGACCTTCTACTTTTCCATATTGAAAAGAAAATTTGTCTTTGGTAATAAGACGAGCGGAAGAATAATCGCTGGTGTTAATGACTTGCTCTTTGGCAAGAATGTGAAGTTCGCCGTTGCTGGCGAAGCTGTTGTTTGTGCTAGCGGTGTAGTATTGAAGTTCGTTGTTTCCCCAACCCCAATCTCCAGTGCCAATTTCGTGGGTCCATTTGGAATTGTCAATGGCAGTTCCATTGAACTCATCGGACCAGATGAGGTTCCATGTTTGCCCTTGCGCGTGGCCAAGGCCACACGCAAAGACGAACAAAAGAAGTTTGACTTTCATTACTTGATAATAACGGTCTCGCGAACGCTATTGTAATTATTTGAAACTCTGATTTGGTAAGCACCTTTTGCAAGGTTTTCCAAATTGATTTCAGTGTTTGATTGGAACACTTTCATGTCTTGAACTTTTCTTCCAGAAAGATCGAATACTTCTATCAAATATGGGAATGCCAGGTTTGAATTGATTCGAACAATTCCTTCAGTAGGGTTCGGGAAGATGGTAAATTCATTAGCACTTTCGTTTCCTACAGAACCGCACAAAAATGATGGGTAGTTCGTTGATGTGAATGGAAAAGGAATTTCTCCGCCTTGGGAATCTATAAATACACCTCCGGTCACAGTCCCTGAAATGGTAGAATACGGATTTCCAAACTCATCGTTGATTGTAATTAATAAATCGAAAGTATTAGCTCCGTATGTATTGAAATATCCACCAATTGGTTCACCCTGAGAAATAAATGGGTCAATGGTATCTGTTTGGAAGCCGTTATCAAATGTTACATTAGATGTAACACCGTTGATCCATGCAGATGCACTAATGATGAATATTTGACATTTTCCACCCGCAGCGAAATAGAAGTTATTTTCATTTACGCAAGCAGAACAGCTTTCCCAACAAACCACAGGTAGTGTTTCAGCATCGATAACCGTAATGTTTCTGTTTGTGAATCCGTTATCAGTTACGGTGCATGTAGAGCCTGGAGTTAAATTCTCTTGCCCTGTCCAAGTGTCATAGGCGAATTTGTATTCGTAGTTACCAGGAGCTAATGGAATAGTAAGTTCCCAAATGTTGTCTCCGTTCGCATCAGACATTGGTGCACATCCACCGCACCAGTTGTTGAATGTTCCGTTTACTTCAGGAGTTGTGAATGTTCCCGAGTATTGTGACATATCTAAATTGAAAGTAACGTTAACTGGAGTAGCAACATTGTTACAATCTACGCAGCTAGCCCAACATACAACAGGAAGTACGATATCGTTTGAGATAACCAAAGAACGGTTTGTGAATCCACCGTTAGTTACAGTACAAACATCGCCAGGATTCAATTGCTCTGAACCAGCCCAAGCGTCATAAGCATATTTGAATTCGTAAGTACCTGCAGCAAGTTGTGTTGTTCCTTCCCAGATATTGTCTCCGTTTGTATCTGTCATGGTGAAACATCCACCGCACCAGTTGTTGAAT
>JBIKRF010000131.1:0-5107 GCA_044349305.1 Flavobacteriales bacterium | reverse complement strand
TTAGTGTAAGATTCTTCGAAAGATGTATTCACAAGATGCTTTGCAAGATTCTACGAAAGATGTTTTAACAAGATGCTTTGCAAGATTCTACGAAAGATGTTTTAACAAGATGCTTTGCAAGATTCTACGAAAGATGTTTTAACAAGATGCTTTGCAAGATTCTACGAAAGATGTATTCACAAGATCCGAAGGAAGAAATTTACGCGAAGCGTTCTTGCGAAGCATCTTCTGAAAGATCTACGAATTATCGTTTTTTCGATTTAGGTTTTACGAGGTCGAAGCTGTGCTGAACAAGCTCTTTCAATAATTTATCGGGAACGTCGCTGTTGGGAATGACAAGGTTCCAATGTTTCTTGTTGGTGTGATAGCCGGGTTGAATGCCGTTGTACTCTTCACGAAGCTCTATGGCGCGTTCAGGGTCGCATTTGAGGTTGATTCCTTGTTCGAATTCATCGAGATCGACCATGGCAAAGATTTTATTTTCAATTCGAAAAACGAGTGCGCTTTCGTTGAAAGGTAAATCTGAAGTGATGTCTTCGCTGATAGCTTGACAGGTTTCGAAAAATTCTTCTATGTTCATCAATCGTAGGCTGCGCAAGGAACGTGATTGCGTTCTTTGAGTCCGCAAGCACGGAAACCTAAGGTAATCTCATGCGAGTTGGTAGCAGCATAACGCAAACGATTTGCTGTGATGTCGTAGGCGTATGCAATAGTTAAATAGGGAAGCGCATCGACTTTCACTAAGGCAGATCCACCATGACCTGTTCTTCCGGCTAATCCTACTGCAATAATTTTCTTGTATTCCAACATGGCTTGTCCTTCCAGTGAAGGCTTGCTCTTTCCCACGTAATTCAACAACAAAGCAGGTTTGAAAGCGAAGTTGTCATTCATTTGAATTGCCTTACCGTATGCCAACGTAAGGTGTCGTCTCATTTGTGTATCTGGAAGTCCTTTCACCTTAGGCTGTGTCAATTGTCGAACAGACAATCCAAAGAATCTGTCTTTTCGATAGAGCCACAAACCAAAGTTTACGGTTGGTGCGACAATACTTCCCAACGAATTTCCGATCACGGGGTCTATTTCAATGTCCTGCATTGAAATTCCACCTAACCCCAAGCGGTATTGCGTGAATCCAATTCCAATTCCAGAAGACAAAGAATATCCTTTTGTGAGCTTCATGTGGTAGGCATAGTTCGCAACGAGAGAAGTGGTTCCAAAAGGACCGTAGGTGTCGTTTTCCACCATAACACCTATACCGTGAAAATTATATCTCCGAACTCCGAACTTATTGTGAACATTAACATATCCTGTTTTCGGAGCGCCTTCGAATCCTGTCCATTGCATGCGGTATCCAACGCGTGCTTCCAAGCAAGGTGTGCTGCCCGTAACGGCAGGATTGTAGTTCAAATAATTGTAAGTGAAATTGGTGTAATGCGGAAGCTGCTGAGCCTGCACGATGGAACTGAACATCCACAAAAGCGCTATGATTCCCAGTACCTTCTTCATCTTAATATTGAAACAATTCCGACATACGGAGGTATGAACAAGTTGTAAGTATTCAACTCGATAACGTAGTAATAGGCTCCGGTTGGTAAATATTTACCGTTGTTTGTTCCGTCCCATGGGGTTCTATACCCTAAAGATTTAAAGACCTGTTGTCCCCATCGGTCGAATACGCTTACTACCGCAGCCTCGAAAACAGGTCTGTCTAGGCCTGGAATAATCCAAGTGTCGTCAATGTTGTCTCCGTTTGGTGTTAGTGCATTGTAGATTGAAATAGGGTTAAGAACATTAACATAAATGGGCGCATTAACCTGACAGCTGCCTATGGTTCCAATAGCAGAGATCGAGGATGTGCCCACTACATCGGGGTAATAAGTCATGGTTGAATCGCTCGTAATTTCGATGTACTCGGGCATTGGGCTCCAAGTGTAGGTTGTGCCTGTGCTTCCGCCTTGCGCCATGGCCGAAGTGGATTCTCCAAGAACAATTTCAAATGGAAATGTTCCGGCACTGATATCAACAGCTGAACCGGCAATTTGGAGGTCGTAGGAACAAACACCGTAAAGTGAAGGGTCGTGATTCGAACCAAGCAGAATTACGTAATCGTGATTTGGAAGAAGTCCGCCTATGTAAAAAGCAGTGCTTGAGTCGGAACTGAAACATGAGCTGATAATATTGTAGGAAGACGGAGCGCAAGGATCGGCAGAGGGAATAAGTTCCGCTACAACAAAACCAATTGCGTCATTGCCACTAAAATTATCACAGTCTTGAAATGTCAATCTCGTTTCTAACACTCCGTTGGGTGTGCTTCCTGTGTGGAAACTATAAAAGTTAGTCATTGAGTAGCTGAAACAACCGGTATTGAACGCACTCGAAGAGAGTTGATCAATCGATCCAGGGGTATCGGCACAAATGACGTTGTTATTCACGTTTGCGCATGGCTGCGCCTTCGCTTGAACGGCGATTAGAAAAAGAGATATTATAAAAAAGAAATATTTCATTAGACTATTCAAAAGTAATCATGACCGATCCTTTTTCCACCGCTTGACCGGCATTCACTGAAATGCTTTTTACCACACCATCGGTTGGACTCTTGATTACATTTTCCATTTTCATGGCTTCTAGAATCAAAAGAGGTTCGTCTTTTTTAATTTCTTTTCCAACTTCGGCGCTTATGGAAAGCACAAGTCCGGGCATTGGAGATTTCAATTGTTTTATTTTGCTGCTATTTGCCGAAGAGAATCCAAGTGAATTCAACAACGCGTCCAACGGCTCTTCTAACCGAACCTCGGTGGTTTTATTGTTCACCTTCAACACAACTTTTTTCTCTTCCTTTGAAACAGACAGAACTTCAACATTCACGCTTTTACCCTTCCACACAAAATGAAGGTGCGCTCCATTTTGCAAGAGGTCTAGCGGAAGTGATTGGTCGTTTAACACGACGGTTTTACTGTTTATGTTCGAAGAAACTTCGAATGCGGTAGCATTATTTACAGTGGCCTTCATTTCTTATTCGTCTTAACGTACGCGAAGCTAACTAAATTCGCGCAGATGATGGGTGTCTATTTTCATATTCCGTTCTGCAGGCATGCCTGTCATTATTGCGATTTTCATTTTTCAACGAAACTGGATGCGCAAGAAGATTTGGTTGTTGCGCTATTGAAGGAAATGGAATTGCGCAAGGAAGAGATTGTTCAACATGAAATAAACACGATTTACTTTGGCGGAGGAACACCTTCTGTCCTTACGGAAATGCAATTGGGAAGACTACTCGACACGTTGGGAAATGGTGTGGCCAACGCAACAGAAATAACTTTGGAAGCCAATCCGGAAGATTTGACCTCCGAGTATTTGCGCATGCTTCAGCGCTTGGGAATTAATCGATTGAGTATTGGGGTGCAATCGTTCTTCAACGAACACCTTGAATACATGAACCGCAAGCACACGGGTGCGCAAGCGGAAGCTGCGATTAAGCGCGCACAAGATGCGGGATTAACGAACATTACCGCCGATTTAATTTTTGGAATTCCGATAGCTACTTTTTCACAATGGCAGTCGAATGTAGAGCAATTGCTTCAGCTGGAAATACCTCATTTCAGTGCGTATGCGCTAACGGTTGAAGAGAAAACAGTCTTTGGCGCGAGACAGAAAAAAGGAACTCTGGAACCGCAGAAAGACGAAGAGGTTGAAAAAAGTTTTTTGTATTTAGATGAAACCGCGAGGCTGCTCGGATACGAACATTACGAGCTTTCGAATTACGCGAAACCCGGATTCAGATCTGTTCATAACGGGAATTATTGGAAGGGCATTCCGTATGTTGGAATTGGGCCTTCCGCCCATTCGTTTTCGGAAGGAAAACGCCGATGGAATATTTCGAATAATCCTCAGTATATCCGTTCAATTGAATTGAAAAAAGATTTTTTTGAAGTTGAAGAATTGACTGAAATAGATCGATTGAACGAACGCATTATGGTTGGACTTCGAACACGGGAAGGCTTCGATTGGAAAGACTTTCCAGATGATTGGAAAAAGGAGAACGAACGAAATTTCTTCAAATTTGTTGAAGGAGAAAATGCGGTCATGGATGAAATTGGATTTCGACTTACACCGAAGGGTTGGCTTATTTCCGACCACATTATTTCCACCTTATTTCTTTAAACTTGTAGCATGAAACTTACCCTTCAAAAAGACGGTCGCATTTTTTCTTTTCAAACCGAAAAAGGAAGAGACATTAGCATCTCGTTGAATCCGAATGGACCGCGCGCTTGGTACGTTGAACCCATGCGCATTGAGCCCGTTCGAACAGAGCAGTTCTTGGGTTCTGTTGCAGAAGGTGGAGCTGTGAATTTTCGTGACGTGTACTTTAATCCGCATGGACACGGCACACACACAGAGAATGTGGGACACATTATTGATACGGATGTTCCAGTTGTTAGAAGCATAGGTTCCTCGCATTATATGGCGAAGTTGGTTACGGTTGAGTTAAGGAGGAAAAATTCTTCGAAAGATGCGGAGCAAGATTCTGCGAAAGATGTTTCACAAGATGCGGAGCAAGATTCTTCGAAAGATGTTTCACAAGATGCTTCTCAAGGGGATTGGGTGGTTGATGAAGAGAGTTTAGAGGGGTTTGATTTGAATGTTGAAGCGTTAATTATTCGCACAGAACCGAATGATCATTCGAAATGTACACGTCAATATTCAGGAACGAATTTTCCTTATTTGACCCTAGGTGCCATGCAGCGCATTGTCGATGCGGGTGTTCAGCATTTGTTGGTAGATCTTCCAAGTGTAGATCGCGAAGAAGATGGTGGGGCTTTGGCTGCGCATCATTTGTTTTGGAATGTTCCGGCAGAGCCGAATTTTCAAAAAACAATAACGGAGTTGATCTATGTTCCGAATGAAATTTCAGATGGAAATTACATTTTGAATCTGCAGGTTTCGAATTTCGCTAACGACGCGGCGCCGAGCAGACCTATGCTTTTTGATCTAACGGAAGAATAACGAAGAACGAGCTTCCTTTTCCTACCTGAGTTCGGAAGGCGACGTTACCGCTCATCTGGGTAACAATACTTTTCACCATAGCTAAACCCAATCCGCTTCCAGT
>JBIKRF010000130.1:0-5131 GCA_044349305.1 Flavobacteriales bacterium | reverse complement strand
AACAACGGATCTTCGAATGAATACGGATACAATTCACGGTAGAATTTATCGTAATCCTCTTGTTGAAGATCGGCTGGTTTCTTGGTCCAAAGTGGCGTTGTTGAATTAATGATATTGTCAACGGTTGTTTCAACACGCTTCGCATTTCCTTTGTCGTCTTTCTCTCCGCTTGGGTCGTCGATGTATTCTGTTTTCGTCCCGAAAACAATTTCCACCGGCATGAAGCGACAATACTTATTTAAAATTCCTTCTAGGCGAGACTTCTCTGAAAATTCGGTTGAGTCGTCTGCGATGTGTAAAACGATATCTGTACCGAAGGTCTCTTTCTCCACTGTTTCCATGGTGAAGTTCGGCGACCCGTCGCACACCCATTTAACAGCAGGCGCATCTTTTCTAGACTTCGAGATAATCTCTACTTCCTTCGCCACCATAAAGGCTGAATAGAAGCCTAACCCGAAGTGACCAATGATTTGCGCGTCTTTGTATTTGCTAACGAATTCTTCCGCACCGCTGAAAGCGATTTGGTTAATGTATTTATCGACTTCCTCTTCAGACATCCCTACTCCATTGTCGCGAATGGTAATGGTCTTGTCTGCTTCGTTCAAGATGACTTCAACTCTGTAGTTTTCTGCACCTTCTTTAAGTTCTCCGAGGCTACCTAATGTTTTTGATTTTTGACACGCATCTACTGCGTTGCTCACTAACTCGCGTAAAAAGATCTCGTGATCTGAATACAAGAATTTTTTAATAATGGGAAAAATGTTTTCGGTTTGAACTGAAATATTTCCTTGTCTCATAGTTTGATAATTTTCGCAGGCCCTTTCAAGCAATATGCCACGCGCGGCATTCCGACATCCTGTCAGCGAACACTGACAAATAAAAAAGGGGCCGATTCCTCGGCCCCTTTTCCTCTGCTAAAAAGTCTCTTAGCGAACTACGATACGTGAAGAAGATGCTTTACCATCTTTCACCATTTGCAATTCATAGATACCCGGAGCAACACCGTTTAGGTTAAGCTCAATGTTTTGTGTTCCTGTACTAACAGTAACTTGATTCGTTTGAATCGTTTTACCTACAGCATCGATTAAGTTCACATTCATTGCACCGCCTTTTGTGCTGTTCAAACGAACAGTCAAGTGGTCAGTAGCAGGATTTGGGAATACAACTACGTTAGAAATTGTTTCCAATTCTTCAACTCCAACAATTGAAACAACAACCTCTTCTCTTGGACTAGGACAGTCGAAAGATGGAGTGTGTGCATGCCAATCGTAGAAGAAATAATAGTAGTTATCTCCGTCTTGATTCTGATTGCCGTTTGTAACAGTGGTTCCAGTGATGCTGATTAATCCGTTCACATCATATGGGTATTGGTATGGAGAAGCAACAGTAACGTCACGATCTCTCCACAATCCAGGGTTACCAGTTGAAGTGCGCAAGCCGTAGCCGTTTCCAGCAGGAACAAAGAAGTTCAGTGCGATGTAAGAATCTCCGTTTGGAATGTTTACATCCGCAGTAGCGATAACCGTTAGGTTAGCATCTACTACTTGAATCGTGCGAACACCAGCAGCATTTGAATAAACATAAACACTGTCTAGAATTACATCTTCCAATGCATCGAACTTGTTGAAGTTTGTTGGGGTGTTTGCGAAATAAGCTCCGCTCGCAACATCGTATGTCGCTTTACCACCATTTCCTGAAGCACCTCCGAATGTTGCAACGTCTTCAACCCAGAATGAGGTCGGGGAAGTTGTGATTGTTGGAGTGGTGAATGTTGCACCTGATCCAATTGGAGAACCACCTGTAGCAACATCGTACCACAACAAGTTAGATCCTGAAGCAGTTAAGTCAGCTGTTACACCTGTTACATCAATGTTCACGTCAATAGCCGTTGGCGCCGCAGGGGCGTCATATACGACAACCGTAGTTGCAGCAGACTCAGCCATTCCGCAACCGCCCATTACTGAAACGGTGTAATTACCTGGTAAAGTCGCATCTATCGATTGTGTTTCAGCTCCGTTGCTCCATAAGTAGCTAGAACCTTCAGATGCTGTCAATTGAACTGAAGAGCCTTCACAAAAATCAAGAGCTCCTGAAACAGTTACAGTTGGCGTTTGAACATCAGAGTTAACGGCAACTGTAATTGCGTTAGAGTTTCCAGCGCATCCGTTTGCATCGTATGCAATGGCAGTGTACAAACCTGGTTCAGAAACAGTAATAGTGTTTGTGGTAGCGCCGTTGCTCCAAATGAAGTTGCTTCCGTTTGCTGAGGCAGTCAGATTCACTGATTGACCAACACACAATTGAGTGTTTCCGCTAGCAGTGATTGATGCAACTGGAGCTGTACAATCAACTTCGACGAAACTGTGGTACTGATCAATTCCAGGATTGGTAATTACTTTCATTCCGCCAGCTGGCCAGTGAATGATTGCGTAGTCGATTGAAGTGTTAGCACCAATACCGAAGTTTAAGATGTTAGAGTTGGTAATGCCGTAGCTTACACCCGAACGAACTTCACGAACTTGAGTTCCCCATGCTCCGTGAATTTCAACAATTGCGCCTACTGCGTTTGTGTTAGACATTACACCTTCCAAATGGAAACCTACCCAATGGTTGTTGTTTCCACCGTTGATTTGAAGACGGTCAGCAACGTTACTTGGAGTTACGTAACCGTTAGAGTTACCATAACCTGCGTAAACGTCAACGAATCCATCGTTATTCAAATCACCCAATCCGAAACCGTGCATGGTCTGCGGATTATTGAATGAGCTCGTCTGTGATGTAAAAGTGTGATTTCCATTGTTGCGGTAGTAACCGAAAGCACCACCAGCATATACAACATCAATAAATCCGTCGTTATCAAAGTCGGTCATCTGCCCTTGCATGAAGAATCCCGAAACGTTTTGTAAACCAGAACCCGCCGTGATATCTGTGAAGTATCCAAGACCGTTGTTCTCATATAGTTTCAAAGTGCTACTGTGCGTAGTCATCATACAATCGAAGTCACCATCGTTATCGATATCTCCGAAAGTTGCAGTCCATGATTGTTGCAGGTTAACCAATCCGCGAGCAGCCGCATCTTCATGAAATACATTATTTCCGTCGTTAACGAAAAGCAAATTTGTACGACGCTTATCC
This sequence comes from Flavobacteriales bacterium, assembly GCA_044349305.1. Classification (GTDB taxonomy): domain Bacteria; phylum Bacteroidota; class Bacteroidia; order Flavobacteriales_D; family Sanyastnellaceae; genus CAIZGX01. The sequence goes on along the minus strand of JBIKRF010000130.1, from coordinate 1,996 downwards.
AAAGGATCGTTCGAAGCTTGACGGCATTTAGCTACCAACAAGTCCAAATCACCGTCACGATCGAAATCGCAAAACTCGTTTCCGTAGTTACCCGACATCAATGGATCTGAAGTACCCGGGTAATTGCCTGCATACAAGTTATAATCCAAAACAGTGTTTCCAGCAGCGTCTGTCATGATCGTGCTCTTGTCAACCATATTTCCAGCGCCATCGTTTCTCCACATGTTAGAAGCTCCGTCATCGTGACAAGCGAAAAAATCTAACCAACCGTCATTGTCCATATCACCCATTGTACAAGCCTGTGTGAAGATTCCTACCGGAAGAGTCGTTTCAACCGCTGTTCCTGCTCCATCGATGTTATAATAATGAAGATTATCATAAGCACCACCACTGATAACATCGCCGAAGCCATCATTATCCAAATCGGCAATGGACATTCCCCATTGTGAAGAACCCAATTGAGTTCCAGTGTTTACTTGGACAAATGATCCGTTCGCTTGTTGATAAAGGATACGAAGTGTTTTACTTTGGTCCATTACAACAATGTCATTAAGACCATCGTTATTCATGTCCCAAACGCCTGTTACACCTCCGCTAAAATAAGACCCTGGAAGCGTTCCCGCTGTGAAGGTCTGTGCTGTTGCAGAAGCAAAAGATGCTATTGCTAAAGCTAAAACGTAAAGTTTTTTCATAAAGGTTAGTTGGTTTTCAAAATTTCGAAGGGAAAATTACAACAAAGCCCGGTAAAACAATACCGGGCCTGCAAAAAAAATAATCGCATTGTTGAATTCTAAACTCGAGCTACTAACTCTGAATACAAATCAGTTAAAAAAACCTCATTGGTTTCTGCAATGGCAATAATCTCTTGAATGCTCGTCTGTTTCAAACGAGCGGGATCACAGGCGTCGGTGAGTATACTTATCGCACAGCACGGAACACCCATGTGTTTGCATGCAATGACTTCCGGCACAGTGCTCATACCAACTGCATCGGCACCTATGGTTCTCAAAAACCGATATTCAGCGCGGGTTTCAAGATTTGGACCTGGAACAGAAACATAGACTCCTTCATTCAGCGTTATTCCTTTTTCCAAAGCAATCTCCTTCAACATACCATTCAACTTCTTACTGTAGGGTTCGAGCATATCCGGAAAGCGATTGCCTAAACTGTCGTCGTTCGGGCCTCGCAAAGGATTTTCCGGCTGAAGATTAATGTGGTCATCTATAAGCATAAGTGAGCCCAATGCGAAATCGGGATTCAATGCACCAGCGGCATTCGAAAGAAGTATCGCTTTTGCCCCTAATAATTTCATAACGCGAACCGGAAGAACCACTTCGTCCATGGAGTATCCTTCGTAGTAATGGAATCGTCCAACACAAGCTAAAATCTTCTTCCCTCCCATTTCACCATAAATCAACTTTCCAAAATGATACTCCACCGTAGCAATGGGAAAGTTTGGAATCATGCTGTAATTGAACTCTTTAATAATTGTGATTTTATTGACCAAGCCATGGAGTCCTGTTCCTAACACTATTCCAACATCAACCTGCCCAACTCCTCTTTTGCTGAGCCATTCGGCACTTTCTTGAATCTCTATCATTCTCTATTGTTATTTATGTAACGAAATTGCTAAACCTAACCTTCTAATTTCACGCGACTTAAAAAAGTTATTCACGGCTATTAACAATGAATACACAAAGGTCGTGTGTAAAACTTCATTCAGAAAAAAAATGTTACTCGTGACAAAGGGACGTACTTTCGCTAAACGTGTGAAACACGCGTGAAACAAGTAAAAAGAACTTAAAAACCCCGAAATCATGGGAAAAATTATAACCGTTGCCAATCAAAAAGGAGGCGTCGGAAAAACCACTACGGCCATTAACCTTGCTGCAGCTTTGGGCGTTTTAGAATTCAAAACGTTATTGGTAGACGCAGATCCGCAAGCCAACGCGACAAGCGGTGTAGGAGTTGATCCGAACACGGTTAAAACGAGTAT
>JBIKRF010000129.1:0-5197 GCA_044349305.1 Flavobacteriales bacterium | reverse complement strand
CGCAAGCTGCATCTGCAACCTTGTCAATTGCGGTTTTCTGAGCGTTCATTGCAACGGCCTGCGCTGCAAGAAATAAAAACAGGATTATTCTTTTCATGTGACGTTGAAATTAAACAGCTACGTTGTATTCGCGCAATGCCGCGTTAAGTGAAGTTTTCAAATCGGTGCTTTCTTTTCTTTGCCCAATGATTAATGCGCAAGGCACTTGAAATTCTCCTGCGGGAAATTGCTTCGTGAAGCTACCTGGAATAACAACTGAACGCTCCGGAACTTCCCCAATATAGATGACAGGTTCCTTTCCCGTTACATCAACAATTTTAGTCGATTGTGTAAGAACCACGTTGGCGCCAAGAACGGCTTCCTTTCTCACTCTCACACCTTCCACAACAATACAACGCGAGCCAATGAAACAATCGTCTTCAATAATTACGGGAGCCGCTTGAACAGGTTCCAACACTCCACCAATACCAACACCACCACTCAGGTGAACGTTCTTTCCAATCTGCGCGCATGAACCTACAGTTGCCCATGTGTCTACCATCGTTCCTGCCCCGACATATGCACCAATGTTCACATACGAAGGCATCATAATAACACCGGCTTCCAAATGCGCCCCGTAGCGAGCAACAGCATGAGGAACCACGCGAACGCCTTGTGCTGCGTAGTCTCTCTTCAATTCCATTTTATCGTGAAATTCAAACGGACCTACCTCAATGGTTTTCATTTCTTGAATCGGGAAATACAATATCACAGCCTTCTTCACCCAATCGTTTACTTGCCAGTTGCCATTTTCCAACGGCTCTGCCACTCTCAATTTCCCTTTATCTAACGCTTCAATTATCTCACGAATGGTAGCGCGAGTGTTTTCATTCTTCAACAATTCTCTATTCTCCCACGCTAATTCGATAGTCTCTTTGTGCTGTATCATGCTTTTACTATAATTTCGTCAAAAATAAGCGAAAACATGTCAAAGGCCTTGGGAATAGATTACGGTGAAAAAAGAACAGGGCTTGCCATAACAGACAGTCTTCGCATTGTTGCTTCTCCTTTGGAAACCATTCCAACAGTCAAACTAAAAGCGCACCTTATTCTGCTTGTTCCGAAAGAAAAAATAACCACCTTGGTTTTGGGAGAAGCAAGACATGCCGACGACACAGAGGCACCGATTACGATAAAGCAGAATGAATTTGCAGATTGGTTGAAGAAACAATTTCCATTGATTGAATTGGTTCGAATTGACGAGAGAAACACCAGCCAACTCGCCGCAGAAGCACTTTACCAAGGAGGCATGCGAAAGAGCCAACGCCAGAAAAAAGAAAATTTAGATAAAGTAAGCGCCGCGATTATCCTGCAATTGTACTTGAATGCTTAAACGGATCTAACTGTTCAAGCACTTCTTTTAGCTCGTTCCACCCTACGATTTCGGCTGCATATAAAAGTGAAAAGACACGTTCTTGTTGAATGTGATTGGGGTGTGTAAACGCAAAGAATTTTTCAAGTTGATTGAACTTCACTTCTTCCTTTGATTTAATCGCCTTCTTTATTTTTTGCTCAATGATTCCCCATTGATCCATTTGTTTTTTTTCTTCTGCGCTCAACCAACCCAAAAGCGACGCGTCAACTTCTGAAATATAGTTGCGTAAATTTTCGAAGTGCTGCGCTGTCGCAGAAATTTCATTTTCAAAAGATTTCACATTCATCGCGCCTAGCATTTTCTTCTGTGCGTCGTGCAATTTCTCTTGCACCAATTCCGCGATATTCAAATTATTCTTCGAAACGAATTCCAAATCGCGTTTGCGAACGAGAACCAGTGATAACCGATGAGCGAGCAATGGCATTTGAAGTTCTGCTGCATTGAAAGCATTCTTCAACTGAAGCCAATAGCCCAATTCGGAAGGCCCTCCGATATAGACAATGTTCGGAAGAATGGTTTCTTGGTACAGCGGACGCAGCAAGACATTCGGACTCAGTTCACTTCGATTTTGAATTAACTCTTGAGGAGTAAATTGTTGTATTTCGCCACTTGTCTGAAAAACTTCACCATTCAAATCGAGACGTTTTCTTGTGATGTGACCAGACTCGTTGTTCAACCAAAACAAATTGAAATTTCTTGGTTGAATATTCGGATTGTATCCGGAATTCTCGATTTCCAAATTGGATTTCGACACTTGGGCAAAAATGAATTTTTCTTGAATCTCTTTTTCGAAAAGATTGCTTGCCAATTCTTTCAGCGTGCTATCATTTCCATCGATACACACAACGCCGTATTCACCGAGCAATTCATTCACCCAATAGCGCGTGGCCTCAGCAAAGTTTTTTTTCACATAAGCTTGAATGAATAATTCACTCAATCCAATGTCATTGAATTTTCCATCAGCTCTTTTTTCATTCAACCAAGAAAGAAAATCTTCCGTTGGAAGTTCACCTGCGACACCCTCGAATGTCGTTGCTAATTCAACCTTTTCGTTTCCCCAATGGAAGTGACGTATTTCTTCGATATCGTGATCCTCTGTTGCCATCCAATACACAGGAACAAACTGAAATTCATTTTGCGAAGCATTCAATTCTTGCGTGATTCGAATGGCTGAAAATATTTTGTAAATCAGATAAAGGGGTCCGCCCGCAGAACAAATCTGATGTCCTGTAACCACAGTAAAACTCGATTCAGATTGAAGGGAGCGAATATTCTTTTTCACTTCTTCTGAATAAAAAGTATCGGCATATTGCTCATTCAATTGCGCAACTAAAACGTCGCGACTTTCCTTTGGAAACGACCTGTTTCGTGCAGCTGAAAAGCAGTTCTCTTTAGAAAAAAAATCTGAGACAAACGTTCTCACTTGTCCCGATTGATTCAGTAAATCTTGAACCAACGGAGAAACTTTAAGCGGAACTTCTTGAATAACCTTCATTACGCGAAGGTACTGCGACTAGCGCATTAGTGTTACATACCCAGACTGACTTCCTTCTTCTCCGGTTTGAGGTATTCGGTATTTCACCACGTAGTAATAGGTTCCTTCTGGACAGGCATTCTTCCCACTAATCCCATCCCACATTGGGTTTGAAATATTCTTGGATTGAAACAGCACTTCTCCCCATCGAGAAAAAACTTCAACACTCGTAATATTCCCTCCTTCTCCAACAGGCATAAAAAAATCGTTTTGGCCATCTCCATTCGGCGTGAATGAATTCGGAACAAATACATAATTCACTTTTTCAGGAGCAGGACCTTTTTCAGTTGGATTTTCGTCAGGCACGTTGTCTCCGTCTATTTCAATACATGAAAAATTATCTACGAAATAATATCCGACTTCAGGATTTCCTGACCCTTGAATAATAATTTCACGATCTGAATCTGCCCCAAACACACCCAGGGTAATAAACTTTTCGTCTTCTATCAGCGGCACATATTCAAAACTTATTTTCTTCCAAGTCTCAGAATAAAACACGGTATCTATTGAATACTGAGGACTGAAATACAGCGGCTCGTATCCCGTTTGAACGGGAGCGAAGGTCGATATGTACATTCCAATGTGATCAACTGCCAAACCAGCAATACTCGTTGATGTGCGTTTACCATTCGACATGTAAAAAGAGAACTTGTATTTTTTCCCTCGAATAAGTGGCGTCTGAAGTTGGCATTGCAAGTAAGCTCGCTTATTCGTGAAACTTCTACCACACATTGGAACACCTACCATCGCATTGCCATTGTTTGCATTTAGCAACCCAAATGGGGTCTCTGGCAAGTCGCAGGCACTGCTTGCTCCTACTTTGTAGTAATCGGGACCAGCAACATCGCTGCCTGCATTGGTCCAACCTACAATTTTATTCCACTCGCCCAACAATTGAGGCAAGGCCGTATTTTGCTCGAAACTCGGATTTGGAAATTGTGCCTGCGTCTCAAACGCAGCAACCAAAAGAACAAGTAATAAGTGGTAACGCATTTTACGAATATAAGACAAAGCTTTCATTTTATTTACCATCGTTGATCAATACTCGAACGCCCAAAAACATGCTGCTGTATTGAGTGAAGTAATTTACTCCCGCATCATCCGTTTTATTGATTGGAGGGAAGCTCCAATTCGCTTGCACAAAAGCATTCAACCTTTTAGTCAATTGAAATTCGGATCCCGCTCCAACCAAGACTCCAAATTGATGATAAGTTCGGCTTCCGAGATTTAAGTACTCAAAATTTCCAGAGCTGTTTAGAAAAAGCATCTGGTTTGAACCGGAAGAATTGCTACTCAATTTGAATGAGCGATACACCGGAGCTATTTCCCCGAAAGCTCGCCATTTCGATTTCGCAGTAAATTCATTCACGTAAAATCTAAACTTCAAAGGTATTTGGAATGAATTGAGTTTAAATTGGTGTAATTGTTTAATGACACTTATTGTGTCTAACTCGACAACACCTGGCTGCACCTCAGTCTCGAAAACCTGTTGAATTTCATTGTCATTTTCATAGAATGATACTGTATTGTTAAGTTGGGTTAATTGAGCCCCAGACTCACTCACAGAGCCAAAAGAAAGATTCAATGAAGTGCCTATTTCTATGAATCGATGAACACGAACATATCCGCCAATCGATGCAGAAGAATGATAAAAAACTTTATTTGAAACTTCCAGAAAATCATTCACGCTTAAGAGCTCCTTGTTCAGATTATTCGAGATTGAAAAATCAGTGATCTGCATTCCAAAGGAGCAATCTCCACCCCAAATAATTGCCTTTCTCTTCTCTTTAAAATCGTGCTTTCGAGCGTTCGTTAATGAATCTGAAAGAGGTGTATCACGTTCTTCGATGTATATTAATTCACCATCGATTATTAGTGTATCTGATACAACAATAGCCCAAGATTCTTGGGCTATGATAACAAACAAACCTATTAACCAAAAATATCGCATGACAACGCGAATGTACGGAATCACTTTCCGGTAAGTCTTGTCAATCTTAAGGATCTTCCCTTAGGCCTAGCCACCTCATTTACTTTCTTCGGGACTTCAATTTCTTCAGGCACCTTCTGAACTTCAACAGTTTCTACGACCACTGGAATAACAGGCTCGCTGATAGAAACACTCTGACAATTTTCTACCACCAAGACTGAAGTATTCGTTTCTTCCTGAACGGTCTTTCGGTGTCTAGTCGTTACAACTGCTGACGTTTTTACATCCGCCTCAACATTCAGCGTCGCATCGCTGTTGG
>JBIKRF010000043.1:0-19529 GCA_044349305.1 Flavobacteriales bacterium | reverse complement strand
GGAGGAAGCGGACTCTTGTATTCTACATCTGATTCTACCGGATACCTTACGCAGTATGAAGTTCAATCTGATTTCGGATGGAACAAATTGCAAGACTTCATTGACACGTTGAATAATTTCTCGGCAGATATTGCGAATGCACTCGATGTCGATCGTGCGCTTTGGATGCTTGCATACAACGATGTGCTGGTGAACTTAGACAGTTACTCTGGAAGTTTCCGCCAGAATTATTATTTGTACCGAAATCACCAGCACCGTTGGATTCCAACGGTATGGGATGTAAACATGTCATACGGAAGTTACACGATGCTTGGTACAAATACAGGTGGGGGTGGACCTGGGGGTGGGGGCAACCTAAGCCTAACAGGAATGCAGCAGATGGACCCTTACATTCACATCAACGATTCAGGATGGCCGTTAATTAATAAGCTGCTCGCAAACCCCCAGTACAAAAGAATGTACACAGCACATCTTCGAACCATTAACCGCGAAAATTTCGTGAATGCCGATTACAAAGTGTACATCGATGCCATGCATGCCGCTGCAGATAACGCAGTGAGCACAGATCCCAATTACCTCTATACTTATCAGAATTATTTAAGTAACCTCACAACAACCATTACCGGCGGTGGCGGCCCTCCTGGTGCCGGTACCGCAGGGGTTTATCAATTAATGGATTCTCGGGCAACTTATTTAGAAGGCACTTCAGCATTCGCTGCTGTTCCTCCAACCATCACCAACGTTGTTCCTTCAAACAGTTCTCCCTATTACCTCGAAACCGTTTCCATTAACGCGACAGTATCGAATGCATCAGAGGTGTATTTAGGGTATCGCTATAAAAAATCGGACGTTTTTACAAGAACTTTGATGTTCGACGACGGAGCGCATAACGACGGCGGTGCAAATGACGGGGTTTACGGAGTTTCTATTCCTGTAAACACACTGCGCATTCAGTATTACATCTACGCAGACAACTCAACTGCAGGAATGTTCTCGCCAGAAAGAGCTGAACATGAATTCTACGAAATAGACGCGCTTATTCAAATGGCAACCGCCAATGATATTGTGTTGAATGAAGTCGTTGCAAGTAACTCAAGCATCATGAGTAACGAACAAGGCAAATTCAAAGATTACATTGAAGTCGTAAACATAACTTCTGTTCCACTTGGACTGAATACGATTTGTATAAGCGACGATGCTGCAGTTCCAACCAAATGGAAATTCCCAGGGTCTGTTTTCATTTTACCAGGACAACATCTCTTGATTTGGTCAGACGATAACGACAATGTTTATTTAGATCCACACACGAACTTCAACTTGTCATCTTCTGGCGGATTCTTGAGCCTTTCAGACACACTAGGAAATGTCTTCCAAACGACAACGGCACCTAGCCAAAATGTCGATGATGCATGGGGAAGATGTGAAGACATTGTGGGCGATTTCAACCTTAACACCAGCGCTACTCCAAGAAACACAAACAACTGTGTAGTAGCGATTACAGAAACCGAACAAACATTCGGTATGTACCCGAATCCTACTTCAACCTATTTAAACATTGAAAACACCAGTGTGATTAAACGTATAGAGGTCATTGATATTACAGGAAGAACGATTTATGTTGAAAATCCTAGCGCTTCAATTGTTCGACTTCGGGTACAAGAATTTTCGAAAGGAATTTATTTCGTAAAGGTGAACGGAAAGTTTGCCGGTAGATTCGAGAAAGGCGATTAATTTCCGAGCTGAAAGCTCACCCATGTGGCATCGTCGGTTTGATCTTGTGATCCCTTCCAGGTAGCAAACAAATCATCTATACCACATTTGTTTTCCAAGAATACTTGACCACTTTCAATCCACTGAATTAGACCGCTCATGCGCAAACGCTTGTTAGTAGCATCACCTATCTGATCGTAAAGCCCATCGGAACACATCACAACTCGCTTACCGCTAATATTTAAATTACCCCCAGCAACTTCTGTCTGTTCCAAATCAAGATGAAGGAAACCTTTCGATTTAGAAATAATTTCCACTTCATTCTTTTCATTCACCAACATAAGATTGGAATTTAAGCTGCCCCAATCAGCATCACCGGTCTTAATATTAACATGCATTAAAGCCAAATCAAATCCGGCAACCATATCTGAATATTGCACATCCCTGCGCAATCTTTTCTTCAAATCAAATACCGTTTCACTTAGAATTTCTTTGACATTTACTTTGTCTGCGATTCGGCTGGTCTTTTCAGAAAGTAAATCGCTTACAAGCACTGTTAATAAGGCTCCGGCTAAACCATGTCCCGTGCAATCGCCCTGTGCAATTAGAACTGAATCTCCTAAATTCTTGTACCAGTAAAAATCGCCTGAGACGGCCTCTGCAGAGGTGCTAAATACATGCAGCTCCGGCAAAACATCCCAGGCGTCTGTATGATTCGGTAAAAAACATTCTTGGACAAATCTCGCATACTGCAGACCTTGACGCAGCTCTTCATTTTTCTGATTTAACTCTGCTGTTCGATCAATTACCTTTTGTTCCAATTCCTTGTGAAGAATTTCAAGCTCTTGTGTACGGTTAGCAAGCTCAGTCTCGTTTTCATACATGCGAATAGCTTCCAAAACTGTTAGCTCTAAATCCTTTGGCTCCCATGGTTTTTCAATGTATCGAAATAAACGTGCTTTACTTAAAACTTCAGAAACGGCCTGTAAATCGGCCTGACCGGTTAGCATTATTTTCTTGCTCGACGGTGATAGAACTTCAAGATGTCCCAACAATTCACTACCGCGCATGGGGTGCATCATGTAGTCACTAATCACACATATCAATTCACCGCCTTCCTCTAATAACGGCGTTAATTTCTCTAATGCACTTTCACCCGAGTTTGCAGTGAGTAATTCAATTCCATCGGGTAGAAAACTCTTTACGTGAAGAGATAAGACGCTGAGAATAATAGCTTCGTCATCTACCAGAATAATGTATCGCTTTCCTCTTCTCAATTGGTCTTTGTTTACGATGCAAGATTAAACCATAATTAGTGATTTAAACCTGTTTCATCGTGAAATTTAACCATTAAGCAATGAGTTTGCGCAGACTAATAATTGCTTGCTTGCCATTTTTAATTACCGATGCAATGGCGGATTTAGCGAGGTTAGAAAGTCCTTCGGATTTCAATTCATTCGAGATGCCCGAGAAAGATAATCCTTCCGGACGCACCCCAATAATTTCCATGCTTGCTTTGAGTTGATGAAGCTCATGGCGAAGCGCAAGCACATCGGAACCAACCAAAGCTAACTCAAGACGATCCAATTGCGGGGGAAGGTGCTCTAAATAACCCGACACGACGTCTTTCAACACATGAATATCGTTTCCAACATACTGCTTCAACATAGAAAGATCCAATTCCTTTTCAGAGGTATACTCTTCCACTTCTATCGCTGGTGAGTTCTGTTCGGCACTCCATTTTTTCATAACTTCAACCAAAGCCCGCTCCGAATATGGCTTCACCAAATAGTCATTCATTCCTGCCTGCTTGCAAATCTCAACTTCTTCACGCATAGCATTCGCGCTCAAACCAATAATAGGCGTTGTAAATTTTAACTCTTCTCGAATATACTTGGTGGCTTCTAGCCCATCAACAATAGGCATTTGAACATCCATTAGAACAATATCAAATTCTTTCTCTTGAATTAAATCTATCGCCTCTTGTCCATTGTGTGCAATGGACACCACTACTTCGCATTTCTTCAAAATTACCTGTAACACCATTCGATTCAACTCATTGTCTTCTACGGCTAATACGCGAAGTCCCTTGAGTGATTTTTGTAAATCAGTCATTTCAACTATGTCTTGTTTCGTTTTATCATTCGATATTCTCATTGGAATGAGAATGTTCACGCGCGTTCCTTTTCCTTTTTCACTTTCAATTTGAATGGTTCCACCCATAATTTGAATAATGCTACGAGCTATGCTTAGCCCCAATCCACTTCCGCCAAATTTCCGTGTAATGCTGGCATCTTCTTGTGAAAACGCTTCGAAAACCTTCGTCAAATAGGCCATATCCATTCCTACTCCGGTATCTTCTACTGTAAAAGACACCGAACAAACATCGTTCTCTCCGCGCTTCAATTGCGATGTAACCCGAACATAGCCTGAATGTGTAAACTTGATAGCGTTTCCAACGATATTGAACAGAACTTGACTCAATCGATGAGGATCACCGAGGTGCATAATTTCTCTATCGTCCATCAATTCGATATCAAGAGAAATATCTGCATGTTTAGCTTTTTCCTCGAAAATACTGAGGGTTTGACGAATGGTTTTATTCAGACTAAACGGTATCGTTTCAATACTGAATTTTCCAGATTCTATTTTTGAAATATCTAATACGTCGTTGATAATGGAGAGTAATGTCGAAGACGCTGAACGCATAATATCTGTAAAATAACGCTGATCCGCATCGAGTTGAGACTGCGCCAACTGTTCGGCCATACCAACAATTCCGTTAAGCGGTGTGCGTATTTCATGACTCATGTTTGCTAAGAACATAGCCTTTGCTTTTGAAGATTCTTCTGCTTTACGCTTCGCTTCTATCAACTCAAACTCCATTTCTTTCATCTGTGTAATGTCCCAATGAATTCCAATGGATCCATGCACATTACCGTCGTCGCCCAACAAAGGCGCGGCACTTACTAACCAATAGCGGGGTTCCTTTCGTTTGTTAAGTACACGCAATTCATAAACGTCTTCTTCGCCTTCAATGCGCGAAGCGTTGCGAACTTTCATGCGCTCGCGCTCAACCTCGTCTAATAAAATTTCACCACCGTCCTTTCCAATTAACTCCTCGCCACTGAAACCACTCATTTCGCAAAACGATTCGTTTGCGCGAATAATGGTACCATTAGGGGCGACTTCCAAAAGACCTAAACGAAAATTATCGATAATCCCCTTGAATTTCGCTTCACGATTAACGATGAGCCTCTCTGTTGTTCCAGAAGATTGCTCCAATTCTGCAACGCGTTGGCGCAAATATTTTATTTCCTCTTCTTGGGTCATGGGCTCGCTAATTTAGACACAAACAGCTTCTGTAGGTACACGAACTGCAATATTTATTTCATGAAAAACCCCTTCGAGAGAAGGGGTCATTTCATACCTAACTAACCTAAACTTATATTTCTGATGCTTTTTCCCAAGTCATTTGAAGGAAGAACTTCGCTCCGTCTGCTTGGTGAATGTATTCGTCTTGTTGGAAAGCATCTGCTACGTTCAAAGTTGAAACACTCAATACGTTTCCAGATGCCGATTTCATGGTGAAAGTGTATTCGTCAGCTTCAAGAATGATTACTGGGTACCACTGGAACATATCGTCTCCGGCAGCCATTACATCAATTGCTGAAAAAACTACTTCACCACTTTTATTTGCTATTTCAATCTTCGCGCCCTGAAGGTTAGCATTCGCTCCTTCCGGTTGAATCCACACAAAGTTCAATTTTGCTACATCTTCACCCAAAACTGCTGTAGGAGCCGTTTCTTCGTTGTTCGATACTGTTGTAGAGTCAGCAGAAGATACTGAAGCTGTTGGCATGTAGAATTCTTTCTGGCAAGAAACAAGGCTAAGAGAAAGAACCGCTGCGAAGATGGAGATTGTGATTGAGTTTTTCATAAGTCAAATAGGTTATGCTTCTTTTACCCCTATCGACCTAAAAAGGTTTCACTTTTCTCAAAAAAAATTCACTTTTTTTTATTTCGAAACGGAAAACGGTATAGGAGTGAAGACTGCTTCGCCCTCAAACCTCAGTAAATACTGACCATTCGCCAAATTCGAAACATCCAGTGAATTTTGCTCGGCAAAGAGATTTTCTTGCTGAACTACCCTTCCTGAAAGATCATAAACGCGATATGAGGTCGCCGAATGCGTTCCTAAAGCGAAATTCAAGACCCCTTCGGTAGGATTCGGGTACAACTTCGGTTCTGTAGCGGCAGTTTCGTCAATTCCCACACAACACACATAGATAACTTGCGTGTCTCTGTTGGTGCAACCGTTATCATCTACATAGTTATAAGTAATCTGATAAAAACCAGGAGCGACCAACTCAGGATAAAACATGTTTCCACTCACACCAAACCCAGTGTAATATCCCCCTGAAGGAATTCCGGTCATTTCAACCGGCGGATCTCCAGCTGTTACTGTATCTTGAGAAAGGAACAATACCGTTGGCTCAAAAAGCACGAAGTAATCAAACACTTCCGAACTGTTGGTACATCCGTTTGCATCTGTATAAGTATAATAGACTTGGTGTGCTCCGCCACCAGCAATACCCGGATCAATGGAATTACCCACAATACCGTCACCAATGTAGGTTCCACCCAAAGGCAATCCTACGATACCCACTGGGTCGGCCGAAATACATATACTGTCCGTTGAAATAGCCATGGCTACTTCAGGTAAGTCAAAAACTTCTACGCTCAATTGATTACTGCTGCCTTCACAGCCAAATTCATTAACGCCTGTGCAAGAGTAGTTGCCCGATTCGTTAACCGTAATGGTTTCTGTGGTTGGACCATTGTTCCATTCATAGGCAACTCCTCCCGAAGCTGTAAGATTTACTGAAACATCACCGCAAAATGTTAAAGGACCATCTGCGGTGATTGAAATTGTTGGCTGAGGCAATACAGTAAAGGTGTAATCGTCGGATCTCGTGCTACATCCGGGGGTTGTGGTTCCAATAACATAAACTGTTACAGCCTCGCCTACCTCTAAGGTAGCTGTGGTATCTCCGGTAGACCATAGAAAATGATCGGCACCACCAGAACACAACACTGCAGACTTTCCGTCACAGAAAATAGTATCGCCTGTAATGTGAACGGTTAAATACGGATAGTCACAATTTTTTAGTTTTCCGAAGAAGGCTTCGCCACCTCCATTATTTGTGGCTTCGTAGCCACCCACAGCAATGTTCGAAGAAGCTGAACTTCCCGCAAAATACATTTCTTGATTCGCATTAATCACCAAGTCACTCACAGATTCGTCTGCACTTCCGCCTAAATATGAACTCCAATAACGAACGCCGTCTATTGAGTATCCCGCAAATACAATGTCTGTTAATCCACCGTTTGCATTCTGGAACCCATTGTCTCCCAAATTAGACGAGGTCGAATTTCCAGTAATGAAAACACTTCCTGCTGCGTCTGTTGTTACGCCCCAAAGCGATTCATTTCCTGAACCACCGTAATAGGTTTTCCAATTTACTGTTCCATCAACAGTATAAGAAGCCAAATAACCGTCGAAACTTCCACCTCCGTTAAACACTTGCGCAGCGCCCGGTGTAGAGATTCCATTAATAGATCCCGACTTACCAACTATATACAAGCGATCTGCTGCAACATGTAAGGCCTCTGCGCGATCTTCACTTGGCCCGCCAATATAAGAGGCCCATTCAATGGTGTTACCGCTATTTATTTTAGCAAAAAAGCCATCGTATGCACCTCCTCCGAAAATATTCTGAGCGCCGCCTGCAGCAATGCCTGTAGAAGAACTTGTTGTTCCTGTGAAATATAAATTGAAGTCGCTTGTAGCCACAAGATCACCCGATAATTCAGCGCCACTGCCACCAAAATAAGTGTAGCGAAGAAGGAATCCACCCGGATCAATCATCCCCAAATAAAAATCACTTGCACCACCACCGTATGCTCCTTGTAGGGCATCCATGGTATTTAAATCTGTCGAACTCGTTTCACCAATGAAATAAACCTCCCCTTGAAAGCCAAGAGAAAGGGCGGTTATTTGCTCGTCACCACTTCCTCCGTAATAAGAGCACCATTCCAAATTTCCATCTGGGAATAACTTCAAAACAAATCCATCACGTGGACCGCCACCGTAAACAATCTGCTGACTCGCAGAGGCAAATGCCGACATCGAACTTGTACTTCCCGCTACATAAATTCCGCCATAGGGGTCAACCACAATATCGTTTCCAACATCGTTTCCCGTTTTCCCATAATACGTTGCCCATATGCGTTGGTTCAATGCATTGAACTTTACCACATAAACGTCGTTGTTTCCTCCCAACAACCCTTGATATCCCAAATATGAAATCAAGGTGGTTGAATTGGTTGACCCTGTCAAATAATAATCGCCATTTGCTTCGGTGAAAATTCCACGTGAATCATCAAGTCCTGTTCCGCCGTAATACGACGACCAAATAACTTCCGGATCTAAAACAAGTTCACCCGTTGTGTTCGAGGGAATTTCAAATTGAATTGAATTTCCAACGACAATAAAATTTCCTTCTATACTTTTTTCTTGGTTGAAATAGACCGGCTTTGCATCGTTCACTTGTCCCATTTCTCCTAAAATTCGAACGCTTCCATTGGAACATTTTTCCAAATCCTTTGCTCCTTCCACCTGCATATTAATTTGTTTCGCAGCTTGGGCGTTTTCCGCAATGAACTCGTACTTCAATCCGTTTTCAGTGATGTACATTCTCCAATCTACTCCTGCATATACATTCGAAATACGAACTTCACGAAACGCATTTGCCGAATTAGATTTTCCATCTGCAAAATAATTCTCAGTATATGCAGACTCTTGTAATCCTATTGCTTCGGAAATTTCAGAAGCTCCCTTCCAATTTACATCGACACGCTCGGCATAAACCCCTTCGTTATTGTAGCGCTTAAATTGGTAGGTTAATCCACTCTTGCGAACGAACACGTCCATTTCAGAAGTTGCATATGTAAACAAAACCGAACGGTCTTGAAGTCCCTTTTCGTTTTTTACTTGTCCTTTGTTTTCAATGAAAAGAGCATTGTTTGCTAACGCGAAGTTGCAAGAGAGCGTAACAACAGCCGAGAGGAATAGTGTGTATAAAGATTTCATGCGCGAGTATATTCGTTGTTACGCTAAAGTATAAATTAGGTTACACCAAAACCGAACGTTCATTCGAACCTTACAAACGTTGCAATGTTAACTCTGCCTTATATCGCGCAAAGTATGGGTTATCTAAAAATACTCAGTCGTTCGGCGTCTAATCGAATCATGATGAAAAGCAGAATGGTAAACGCCATAAGCGATGACCCCCCATAACTGAAGAAAGGCAAGGGAATACCGATAATAGGCGCTAAGCCCAAGACCATTCCAATGTTAATGAGCAGGTGCATGAATATGATAGCCGCCACACAATAGCCATATACTCGAGAGAATTGCGAACGTTGTCTTTCGGCCAAAACCACCAACCTATATATGAGCGCAAAGAATAATAAAATTACAGTCACGCTACCGATAAATCCCCACTCTTCAGCGACAGCGCTAAATATAAAATCTGTCCATTGCTCAGGCACATAGTTGTTCTGAGTCATCGGACCTTGATGAAATCCTCTTCCAAACAATCCACCTGAACCAACAGTAATTTTAGCCATTTCAGAATTGTAGGTGGCGTCTTCGCGTTCAACGGGGAGCGAAAGCATAACATAAATGCGTTCCTTGTGATGCTTCTCGAGCACATTGTCTACAATGTAATTAATAGAAAAAGCCAAGGCTGAAGCCAGCACCAATGAAATAACAATTACCGAGTAAAGCATTCTTCGCGATCGTGGAACAATGAAATTTCGAACGAAAACAAATGCGACTATTGCGATTCCAAGTAACGAAATAAGAAAGGTCCAAATCGAGCTTTGGTCTCCGAAATAAGGATAAGTCGTGCGACCTGCTCCAATAACAATACTCAGCGTTCCTATAACAACACTCGCGAATCCGGCTATCAAAACATTTCCCGACATTCCTTCGCGATACATAACCAAAATAAACGCAAGAAAGGTTAACAACGAACCCACATCGGGTTGAAGAAGAATGAGCATAGCGGGCAATCCGATAATAGCAAATGCTTGAATTCGCGTGCGCAAATTTTTCAGTTGTATTCCAGAACTGGAAATGAATTTCGAAAGAAATAATCCCACACCAATCTTAGAGAACTCGCTGGGCTGTATTCCGAAATCACCAATACCAAACCACGCTTTCGCTCCATTAACTTCCTTCCCAATAACCAATACCAACATAAGCAAAAGCACGAAGAACAGATAGATGTATACCGCCAATTTGTTGAAGACTTCCGCATCTAGGTAAAGAATTACGACAATCAAAAACGTACACACAGCAATCCAAACGAGCTGTTTTCCGTACTCTTCAGAAAAAGTAAATGGACTTGGCATTAACGGATTGAATGCCGCGCTATATATCGTAAGCCAACCAAACAATACAAGCACCCCGTAGAGCGCAATTGTGCCCCAATCGAGTTGTAAGTTTTGTTTGTTCGACGCTGCCATTAATTTAAAATTTTAGCGTTCATCATTTGCTCCTCTCTTCCGGTATTTGTCGTTCCTCCTTTCAAATATTTTTCAATCATTAAACTTGAAATAGGAGCAGCCCATGTTCCACCAAAACCTGCATATTCAACATAGACGGCTAATGCAATCTTCGGATTTTCTTTTGGAGCGAAGCAAACGAAAACGCTATGGTCTTCGCGTGGTTCGTTCTGAACAGTTCCTGTCTTTCCACAAATAACAATGTCTGAAAGTTTTATACTGTTCGCTGTTCCGCCAGGTCCAACTACCTTCTCCATTGCGTTAACTACGGTTTCGAAGTATTCTGGTTTAACACCAACATCTACGCGTGTAACATATTCCGCACGCGCAGTACCACCTCTTCCAATTTCCTTTACTGTATGCGGTGGAACATAGAAACCACGATTGGCAATGATACACGCCAGGTTGCACATCTGAACAGGGTTAATCAACAACTCACCCTCACCAATAGCAATGGAATAAATGGTCGAGAAATTCCAACCTTCAACACCGTATTTCTTGTTGTAATATTCCGCACTCGGAACATTTCCCTTTTTCATGTTTGGAAGATCGCTTCCTAAGTTCGAGCCGAATCCCAATTTTCTAATTTGTTCGTTCCAAATGGAAAGGCCAATCGCCGCGTCTTTCGCACGGTTATTCGGATCGCGATTCGCTTCAACCACGCGTTGTAAAACCCCTCTGAAATAAGGATTGCATGAGTGTACAATAGCCATCTCTAAATCGTCCATGCTGTGTGCTCCGTGACAACCAATTAAACTTCTATTACACGCTATTCGCGTGTCTTTGGTTATTGAACCCAGTTGCAATGCCGTGAGTGATTGTGCTAATTTGAAAATCGATCCTGGTCTATACTGCGCTTGAGTCGCGCGATTGAAAAGCGGTTTCAAAGGATCCTTTGCCAATGCCGCGAAATTTTGTCCGCGTGCTCTACCCACTAATAAATTCGGATCGAACGTCGGTGCTGAAACCAATGCTAAAATTTCCCCTGTTGAGGGCTCAATTGCAACAATACATCCGCGCTTATTCTGCATTAATTTTTCTCCGTACTTCTGCAACTCAGCGTCTATCGTAGCATACAAATCAACCCCTTCTTGCGCAGCGCTGTCTAATTGTCCGTTTGCCACGCTGTGCTCTACGCCCAGGTTGTCGCGGTAAACATATTTTATTCCGCGCTTTCCACGCAATTCTTTTTCATAGGATTTCTCTATTCCATTCAAACCAATGTAGTCGCCTTTGCGATAATCCGGATGCGCCTTCAAAATATCAGCATTCACTTCACCCACGTCCCCGAGCACAAGTGAGCCAAGGTTTTCGGGGTATGTTCGTAATGTTCGCGCTTGAACAAAAAATCCAGGAAACTTGTACAACCTCTCTGCAAAAAGGGCATACTCTTCGGGAAGCATTTGCTTAATTACAGGAGAGGGTTTGTATTTAACGTTTGGGTAAGTAACCGATTTCTTGAGGATTTCCTTCAATTCCTCATATGGCAAATTGACAAGCTTACAGAACTCTAACGTGTCGAAGGGTTGAACTTCCTTTGGTAAAACCATAAGGTCGTAAACGGTTTGATTCGTTACCAATACTTTTCCGTTCCGATCGAAAATATTTCCTCTAGACGGGTAAACAACCACTTCACGCTCTGTTAATCGAGAGCCTTTGTTTTTCCATTCACTGGTAGCAACCTGCAGCGCAAAAAGACGCACTATGTATATGACACAGATGGTTCCAACAATAAACAAGAAAGTGTACCGGCGGTTGTCGTTGTTCAAGGTAATTAGCTGCTTTTCTTATTTGGCGAAATTAAGAGTTGCGCCAAAATCATAAGCAATAAAGTTGCAATAGAACTTAACAAAATATGAAACAACTGGAAGAAGAATTTATCCCAGCGTAAAAACTCAAAGAAAATCAACCACGAATGATGCGCAAACGTAAGGATTCCCGCATAGGTTGTGTACCAAGCCAGCCCCATTTTATGAATGGTAGGCTTCAAATTCGAGTCGTACCCTTCACGAGGTGCCAACATATTCTGCACCAACGGTTGCAAAAATGCAAGAAGCAAACATGCAGAAGTATGAAGACCCGGAGGTCCCGTGAACAAGTCCATGAGAATACCCGTGAAAAATCCAATCAACAGCAATGCCCATCTTGGTGTGTCAAACGGAAACATGAGCAAACTGAAAATGTAAATAAATGGAAGAACCAACCCGTCGAACAACTGAATTCGGCTCACCACCAAAGCTTGCAAGAGCACGAATAGAAATATGCGCAAATAGTTCATCATTCTTCTCCTCCGTCTGCTATGATTTGTTGTTGTTGAAGAGAGTCAATCTCCATTTTCTGAAGATTCTTTACCACTTGAACCCACGCGACCTTTCGGTAGTCGGTCGCTAATTTCACTTTTATTCGATGGAAATTTTCTTCGGGTTTGTCTTCAAGAGCTTCTACACTTCCGATTAACATTCCCTCAGGGAAGTGACTTGAAAACCCTGTGGTAACAACTGTATCACCCACGTTCACATAAACGTGTTTTGGAATTTCTTTTACGAAAGCAAACAGAGGATCTCCACCAGGCCACTCTAAAATTCCAAATTCTCCGGTTCCTTTCATCTTAACAGAACCTTGAAATTTCGTGTGAAGAACAGGCATGACAATCGAATAATTCTCACTCACACTGCTCACAATTCCTACAATACTTCCATTCGCAATAACACCCATCTCAATGCCAATGCCTTCAGCGTATCCCTTATTCAATGTGAGGTAATTCCGTTTACGACTAACTGTCGCATTCACAACTTTCGCGGGGGTATAGGTAAATTGCTGGCGCACACCTTGCGCTTTAAACGTTGCGGTATCAGAAGTAATATAATTTTCTGGAAGTAAGCTACGCAAAGCTGCGTTTTCAATCGCCAACTGATCATTGATTTCTGCAAGTCTCAAATAGCTCGTGAACTCATCACGCTTCTCATAGATGTATCCTGCAAAATCAGAACTGTGTCGAATAAATTCTTTTCGGTGAAAATTGTTTTCAGAAAACAAAACAATGAGTGAGAAAACTTGAAGTACTAGGAACAACAAAAGCACGTGAAATCGTTGCAACAATGCCAAAAGATTACCCATTCTGCTTTCGTGTTAACGAATTACTCGCGCATTAAGAATTGGAAACGGTTGATGTTCTTCAACGCAATTCCTGTACCTCTCGCTACTGCACGCAACGGATCGTCTGCCACATGAACAGGTAATTTCGTTTTACGATTGATACGAACATCTAAGCCACGAAGCAACGCACCACCACCCGCTAAATAAATACCTGTCTTGAAAATATCTGCAGACAATTCGGGAGGAGTATTTTCCAAACAACTCATGATTGCCTCTTCAATTTTTGAAATTGATTTGTTCAACGCATGAGCAATTTCTTTGTAAGATACCATGATCTCTTTTGGAACACCAGTAACCAAGTCACGACCGCGCACACTGTAATCCGCAGGAGGGACTTCTAAATCGTCGATAGCAGCACCGACTTCAATTTTAATTTGTTCTGCTGTACGCTCACCAATTAAAATGTTGTGGTGACGACGCATGTAGTCTTCGATGTCTTGTGTAAGTTCATCTCCAGCTACACGAATGTTTTTATCTGTTACAATACCACCCAATGCGATAACCGCGATCTCAGAAGTACCACCTCCGATATCAATGATCATATTACCCATTGGCTCTTCAACGTCAACACCAATACCAATTGCCGCAGCCATTGGCTCGTGTATCAAATAAACTTCTTTCGCCCCAGCATGTTCCGCCGAATCTTTTACTGCACGCTTTTCAACTTCAGTAATACCCGATGGAATACAAATTACCATTCTCAATGAAGGTTGAAACATTTTTCCACCCTTGTTGATCATTTTGATTAACCCCTTGATCATATCCTCAGCAGCGTGGAAATCGGCAATTACACCATCTTTCAACGGGCGAATTGTCTTAATGTTCTCGTGAGTTTTACCATGCATTTGTTGCGCTAAGCGTCCAACGGCAACAGTTCTACCTGAAACTCGGTCGCGAGCAATGATTGATGGTTCATCTACAACAACCTTATCGTTCATGATAATGATTGTGTTTGCCGTACCTAAGTCAATGGCAATTTCTTGTGTTAGGAAACTAAAAAGTCCCATGCTTTTCCTTCTTTAAAATCGGTTAATTGAAAACGCTTCGATAAGCTACAAAGATAAGCGCGAGACAAGCTTTCCAACGAATTGCGAAGAATTTTTTTGTAGCGTTTGTTTTGGGTTATTTTCGCAAAAAAATAACTATGTCATTCGAACTACCAAATCTACCTTATTCATACGACGCACTTGAACCACATATCGATGCGCGTACCATGGAAATTCACCACAGCAAGCATCACGCTGCATACACTACTAACCTAAACAACGCTATTGCTGGAACCGATTTAGAAAATCTTTCTATCGAAGAAGTTATGGTGAAAGGTTTCGATAATGCTGCAGTTAGAAACAACGGCGGTGGATTCTACAATCACAACTTATTTTGGGAACTTCTTTCACCAAATGGTGGAAAAGTGACTCCAACTATGGAAGCCACTATTAACGAGGCTTTCGGATCATTCGATGCATTCAAAGATTTGTTCGTGAAAGCTGCAATGACACGCTTCGGTTCTGGCTGGGCTTGGTTGTGTGTGAAAGACGGAAAACTTGAAGTGTGTTCAACACCAAATCAAGACAATCCATTGATGCCAGGAGTTGGTTGCTCTGGATTTCCAATTTTAGGTTTAGACGTTTGGGAACATGCGTACTACCTGAACTATCAGAACAGACGTCCAGATTACATTCAAGCTTTTTTCAATGTAATTAATTGGGAAGTGGTTGAAGCTCGCTACAACAGCGCGAAGTAATTCTTCCAACTGAAATAATTAAGCCCTCGAGATTCTCGGGGGCTTATTCTTTTCGGGCTCTTAAGACAAAGTTTTGTCCCAAATAAACACGACGCACTTGCTCGTCGGAAGCCAATTCTTCGGCACTTCCCGACTTCAAAATATTTCCGTCGTACAAAAGGTACGCGCGATCGGTAATCGTTAGTGTTTCCTGCACATTGTGGTCCGTAATAAGAATTCCAATGTTGCGCTCTTTCAGCTTCCAAACAATACGTTGAATGTCTTCAACGGCAATGGGATCAACGCCTGCAAAGGGTTCATCTAACAAAATAAACTTCGGATCTGTGGCCAACGCACGCGCGATTTCTGTTCTTCTTCGCTCGCCTCCACTGAGGTGATGACCAATGTATTTTCTTCTTTCAGTTAGCCCAAATTCTTCCAATAGAGCATCGAGCTTCTCGTTCTGTTCTTTCTTTGAAAGCCCCGTCAATTCGAGTACTGCCTTAATATTGTCTTCAACAGAAAGTGAGCGGAAAATGGACGCTTCTTGAGGTAAATAACCCACACCCATTTTCGCACGTTTGAACATGGGCATATGCGTAATCTCGGTTTCATCAAGAAGCACCTTTCCTCGATTTGGTTGAATCAATCCGGTAACCATATAGAAACTTGTTGTTTTACCCGCGCCATTCGGGCCAAGCAGACCAACAATTTCACCTTGTTCAACATGGAACGACACGTCTTTCACAACGGTTCGCTTTCCGTATATTTTCTGAATGTTTTCAGCCCGTAACTGCATAATGCGAAAATAGGCATCAAAGCGCTTCTATTTGCAACTGCTTTGGTAAAAGAGCAAAGGTCATTCGGTGGTGTTCACATGGGCCCATTTCTGAAATTGCCGCTCTGTGAGCCTTTGTGGGATATCCCATATTTCGATCCCAGGCATAATAAGGAAATTTCTCGTGCAGATTCAGCATGAATTCATCGCGATGAGTCTTCGCCAAAACAGAAGCTGCAGCTATGTTTAGAAAGCGTGCATCGCCTTTAACCATGCAAGTATGCGAATAACCGTCCAGCGTATAAAACCGATTTCCATCTACTAAAAGATGGTTGGGTTTAACTTTTAGCTTCAACGTTGCGCGTTGCATTGCAGTAATTGAAGCACGAAGAATATTCAACTGATCAATTTCTTGTGGCGAAACAAATTGTACGTTCCAAGCTATAGCCTCTTGCTCAATAATAACGCGCAATTCATCGCGGTGCCTCTTGCTCATTTGCTTTGAGTCGTTCAGCCAAGGATGTGAAAATCCTTCGGGAAGAATAACAGCCGCCGCAACGACTGGGCCTGCTAAGCAGCCTCTTCCGGCTTCATCTAAGCCCGCTTCATGGCTATCTGTGTGAAAAGGAAGCATCACTCGCGTTTGATTTTTTTCGCAGAGCCGTCACTCATTCGAACAATATAAATTCCTTGACATAATTCAGTTTTTTCAATAACTCGGCCTTGTAAATCGTAGTATGCAACCGGAACAACGTTCTTCCCATTGGCATTTTCTTCTACACTCATTGGGGGCATAGTTATCGCCGAAAAGAAATTCCAAATTTCTTGACTTCCGTCGAAATCCTGACAAGTCGCGCCGGTAACAGTTAGTGGTGTCGTTCCCGGCCATGTATGCCCTCCCCCAGAAATTTCAATATACCAATTGTCATGTTCAGCGCAGCCAGAGTATATTGTTTTACTCGCGGTGCAGAAATCAAATAGATTCGAGTTCGCTATATTATTTGTTGAAGTGGAAGAACAGCCATCCTCTGTTTTCCAAAAGTTCAATGTTTCTGAAACGCTCGTCAAAACGCCGAATGTTGGATATTGTCCGAGTGAACCGTCATAAGGAACCACGGGATCTAATGTTCCATGAATGTGAAATGTAGGAACGGGACTTGTTGGATTCGTATTCTGAAGCATTACTTCAGTCATAGTTCCTGCAACAGAGGCTATCGCTGCGAATCGGTCCGACAACTGCCCTGCCAATGCATAGCTAAATATTCCACCATTCGAAAATCCGCATGAATATACGCGCTGATAATCTACGGACTCTGTTGCCAAAAGGTAATCTAATAACGCATTGATATACCCAATATCATCTACATCTGCAGGGTCCTGCCATGCGTTCCAGTGATTAATTCCATTCGCGTCAGGTAATCCCTGTGGATAAACAACATAAAACTTCCCCACATCTGCAACAGCATTCATTTCCGAATATCCCATCTGAAAACTCATGTTGTTCGTGTATCCGTGAAAATTGAAAACCAATGGTCTATTTCCAATAGGCATATTCGAAGGCGTATATAAAATGTACTCACGGGTAGTGCCGTTGTAATCGAACGAAAACGTTGTTTGCGATTTCCCTGCATGAATGAGTAGCAGAAAAAACAGAGCTAAAATCGATGTGCGCATATTCAAAAATAAAAAAGGGTCAGCCGAAGCCAACCCTTTTCAAAAAGTATTTATCGATTAATTATCTGCAAGAGTAAATTTAATCGGAATCGTCAAGAAAACGCGTTGAGATACCCCGTTTTGTTTTCCAGGATTAAACTTGCCTAATTTCTTACAAGCTGCTAACGCCTCTCTATCTAATCCTTTTCCTCCTTCAACACCACGAGTTACCGTGAAGTTCGAAGGTGTACCGTCTTTTTCAACAACGAAGTTTACGAATACAGTTCCTTCGATGTTCTGAGATTTCTCTTGTTCTGGGTAAGAAATATTGTTGTACAAAAACTCATACAACGCTTTCTCACCACCCGGATAAGCTGGCATCTCTTGAACGAATGTCAAAGGCGCTTCTACTTTATCGTTTTTGTTATCGACAGGCGTATAAACCGCTATTGCATCCGATGGTCCCATTGGTCCGTCTTCCCCTTCGGTTGTTTCGTCTGCAATCTTTTCATCTTTCAATTTATCTTGAGAAGGTGGAGGTGTCTCTACGTTCTCTTCAATAACGATTGAAGTGAATTGAATTTGACGCACACTCGGCGGTGGTGGTGGCGGTGGTGGCGGTGGTGGTGGTGGTGGTGGCGGCTCGTTTGGATCCGTTGGTGGTGGCGCAATCATTTCTGCGTTCATTTCCACCTTCACCTCTTTTTCCTTCTTTTCGCCCTTGGCTAAAATCACTGGAGTGATTAACGCACCAGATACCAAGAAAATACCCGAGAACACCGCAATGGCTAAAACTCCGCCGTACATAGAACGTATTCTGTACGCTCCATAAGCCTTGTTTTTGTTTTCGAATACCTGCTCGTTACGATCCGACGCCATAATGCTATTCCAGCCCGCTTCAAAACCAAGGAACGTAACCACAGCTGCTGCTGTTGCTACAGCCACTAGGTCCGAGTGGTTGCTAAGAAAATCAGTTACTGCTGACATAATGGTTTGCTTTTATAATGTGCAGTACAGGCCTACACATCAATCGTTCATTTCAATTTTAATTCTGCTACTTTTTCTGGTGAAAGAAATAGCATCGCTTCACGTGCTTCCATGTCCATAATGGCACGTTTCTTCACGTTAGTAATGTTCAATTCATCAATTGCATTCACAACGTTCTTCCACTTGGTGGTTGGCATTGTTTTCACAATTACGAAAGGTGCTAAAGAGTCGTTTGTTGCGTCAGAAATCAAGTCTTTAAAACGTAAATTGATTTTCTCATCTTCTTCACGTGACCCACTATTTTTCAACTCTTCTCTTTGTTGATCTTTCAATGCATTTACACGTTCAATTACTTTTTTATTTCTTTCAAGTAACATTACGCGCAATCCATCTTTCGAGAAATCTGACTTTTCCAGTTTTGTAGTGTCCTTTCTAAATTTTCCATGGTAATAGAAAATCTGATCGTCGGTTTCACCTACAACAATGGTTGTTGCCAAATCATCATCCAATTTAGTTTGATCGTCTTTGTTTTCTACCTCTTTCGGATAGACAATCTCTAACGTCTTTGGTTTGCTCAGTGAGGTTGCCAAGATGAAGAAGGTCAAGAGAAGGAACGCCAAATCTACCATCGGCGTCATATCCATGCGCACCGGGCTCTTCTTGGGTCTCTTTTTTCCGCCTTTTTCGTGGCCACCACCACCTTCTATTATTTCTGCCATAACATGTTTGTTCTATACGGTTGCATTATTTGGAACCAGATTCCAAAGTAGTCACCATGTTAAATTGGAAAATTTGCTTCTCGCGGAACACATCAATTACTTGCTCTACCTTTTCGTAGTCTGTGGTTCCGTCTGCTTTAATTGCGTAACGTAACGCTTTATCGCC
>JBIKRF010000128.1:0-5255 GCA_044349305.1 Flavobacteriales bacterium | reverse complement strand
CCTCTTTTTCCCCTCTCTTCCCTTTTAAAACAAAAAAGGAGCAAACCGAAGTCTGCTCCTAATTTCTAACTTAAACTTAAACTACTATTTCTTAATTACACGGATGGTAATGTTTGAAGTGTTGTTGCTTAGGTTCACGAAGTAAACTCCGCTTTCTAAGTTTGAAGTGTCGATGGTGTGGAACATGTTTCCAGCGTTCACGGCGAATGCTTCAGCAGAAACAACTTGTCCAGCTAAGTTGAAGATCGTAGCGTTCATAATACCTGAATCATAAGAGCTGAATTGAATGTTCAATTCGTTTTCTGTTGGATTAGGGAAAACCATTAGGTCTTCGAAAGCTACATTTTCAGAAACCTCAACGCTAGTTAGGTTAATGGTGAATGTGTTTGAACAATCTCCGTTTATTGCAGTAAGAACCACTGTGAAGTCACCTCCCGTTGCAAAAATGTGCGAAGGGTTGGTTGAAGTCGAAGTTGTTCCGTCACCAAAATCCCATGAGTAAGACGTTGCGTTTGTCGAGTTATTCAAAAACTGCACTGTGAAGCTTCCGTTTGTTTGTGAGAAAGAAGCGTCTGCCGTAGGCGTAGCATTTACAGAGATGAAGATTGGAGCCGATGCACCTACTCCGTTACAAGCATCTGTGTTTGTAACGTTTACTGTGTAAAGTCCTTCAAGCGTAGCATCGATTGTTTGCGTTGTATTAGGAAGACCAACACCGTTGTATGTCCATGCGTATGAATCAGCCATTGACGCCGAAAGCGTTACTGAAGAACCGTCGCATATTGCAGTGTTTCCGTTGGTAGAGATTGTAGGGATTGGAGAATCGCTTACGTTGATGCTAATTGTATTTGAAGAAGCTGAACATCCGTTAGCATCTGTGTATTCCAATGAGAAGTCTCCAGTAGCAGAAACTGTAATAGCGTCAGAAGTAGCGTTTGTGTTCCAAACATTTCCGCCAACTTGTGAAGAAGTGATCTCTACGCTTCCTCCTGTGCAGAACGACGTGCTTCCGTTAGCAGTGATAGAAACCGTTGGGTTTTCATTTACAACAACGTTAATAACGTTTGAGCTTGCAGTACAACCTTTGCTGCTACGTGCGATTACGCTGAAAGAACCTGTGTTGTTTACATCTTGAGAATTACCAACAGAACCGTTGTTCCAAGTGTAAACTGAAAGTGCGTCTGACGAAGAAGCGTCAAGTGTAACTACTGAACCTGCACAGATAGATGTTGCTCCTGATGCAGTTAAAGTAGCCGTGATTGCATTGTTCATAGCTGAAGAGTAATCCGCGTTTTGTGGATCCCACTCTGCCCAACAAGAAGTCCAATCTTCAGAACCAAAGGCACCGCGATAATCAACCGGTGTGAAGAAAGCATCTTGCAAATATGAATCAGTGAAAACTGCACCTGTAGTTAATACTGAAGTAACCTGAGGTGTGAAATTTGGATTAGTCAAGCTAATTGCATTCCAACCTAAATCAGAACCTGAGTTGTAATTCGCATTGTCATTGTTAACGAAAAAACTAGTAATATTAAATCCTGCATTAATGTTATTCGGATTTGCAGTAGTAACAGTTGCCAAGGTATCGTTCATTTGAGCTATAAAATTGCTCTGAAATCGAAGTGCATTATTAGTAGCGTTTCCTTGAGTCGATGTGCTCTCGATTAATAGTCCAACTGGATACCCAGCAAATACGCTATTGAATACGCTACACTCTGTTCTTCTTCTTAGGTGCAATGCGCGCTTGTAATTCGTATTAATTGTGCTGTTGAACAAAAGCGGACCCGCGATTGTCACATTGGAAAAGTGAGGTTGTGTATTTGGCGTTGCTGTGCTTCCGCTTGCGTCGTTATCTGACTCAAAACCGTTTGATCCTGATTGGTCAGCAATGTTCGGGTCACGCACAGAGAGTGCAAATTGCACATTTCCACGGTATCCGAAATCTGTGTCGAAATCATCGTCCCAGTTGCGGTAAGCCACAATGTTTTTTACATTAACTGTACCCCCGAACCACTCGAAAGCATCGTCGCCACAAAAAGACACTTGAATATGATCTATTGTAGTGCCTCTTCCAACACCGCAAAGAGTAAGACCGTTGATCTCAGAGTTCGGTTGAAAAGGAATTCCACCGAATTCAATACGAACGTAACGAATAATACCCGAGTTGTCGTTGTCGTTAGGTGAAGTACCTCCACCGTAAATTGAACCAACCCCACCTTCAACAATAGCTTCTCCTGCTGAAGTGCCGTTACCTGCATTAGCTGGTGCGTTAACACTTGCTCTTCCGCAAAGAATAAGTCCGCCCCAATCGCCGTAGCTTCTTTGTCCAGCAGCTTTTTGTGAAGTCATAACAATCGGCTGCTCAGGAGTACCTTCAGCGTGAAGAAATCCACCGCGTTCGATAATCAAAGAACCTTTTGTTACTAAATCTCCTTTAATAATAGTACCCGGTTGAATAACCAAAGTATCGTTAGAAGTAACTTTTACGAATCCAGAAAGGATGTAAATGTTATTGTTTGTCCAGGTAGTAGTACCGTTGATGTCGATGTTACCACTTACCACAATTTGCGCTTGACTGCCCAGAGCTGCCAACAATAGCGCGAACGAGAATAAAAGTTTTTTCATGATTTGAATTTGTTTGTGCGAAATTGGTTTTTCTAGTTTACAAGAACATGACGAATCACTTAAGGATTTATTATACAATTAAAACTAGAATGTTATGTTCTTTAAGGGAATGTTACGCGACGGGGAGTTATCTTCTTCCCTTAGTTGCTTTTACGTCTTCTCTGAATTTGTAACTCAGGGTCACACTCCAATAGTTACCCCTGTTGAAGTACTGAAGTCGTTGATCGTTAGCGCGACTTAAGATACCATCGTTGTTTGCATCTTGAAGGAAAACAAAATCTTGTTTTAATAAATCTTGCACACCTGCGCGGACAGAGAACCCATTTTTAAATGATTTTGTTATCGAAATATCTAACATATCTCGAGACATTTCATAAACCTCAGGGATATCAGGAATACCCACAATGGTAACACGAGGACCAATGCGGTTATACAACACCGTCACTTGCCACCCTGTTGAATCGTTGTCGTAATAAATCCCTCCGTTAATAATATAAGGCGATTGACCCACCATGGGGCGATTCTGATTTAAGCCTGAAGCAACTCCTTCAGCACTTACCTTAATATCTGATTTGATGAAAGAAGCATTGGCAACAAGTGTTAAATTACGAATAACTCGAATTGAAGTCATCTCCTTTAAAGACTTGCGAATATCAAATTCAACACCGTAACTCGTTGCTCCCAAGGCGTTACCTGGAGCAAAGCTGCGTGTTCCGCCCGACCCAACTCCAGGAACAAAGTAAGGTTCAATCGGGTTGTTGAATTCTTTGTAGAATAATGCAGCACTTAAATATTCGGAATTCGAAGGATAATGCTCTATTCGAATATCTGCATTAGAATTTGTAGCGAAAGTTAAATTCGGATTACCGCTATTGATGAAGTTGTTCTCGAAATCATAGAAACTGAACGGAGCTAATTCGCGGAACTCCGGTCTGTTTACCGTTTTTCCATAAGCCGCGCGGAGTGTTGTTTTCTTGGTTAAGGTATAGGACACATTTATTGATGGTAGAAACACCAAAGAATCTAATGAGGCCTTAATCGGAGTCCCTGTAATGTCGGCACTTGTCAGCACTTGCTCGTTTTGCTCCAATCGAATACCTCCTGAAATAGTTAATTTCTCAAAAGGCAAAGTGAGCATTGCATAAGCAGCATATAAATTCGACGACGCATGGTACTTATCTGCACCACGTGTATCTTCATCTAACAGGAATCCTGTTGAGTCTGCCATATTTTCTGGAGAAAGAATATTCCCGATGCTAGTGGTGTCTTTGTTCCAATCGAAGTCAAATGCATTGATAACATAGCCTAAGTTGCGAGAACCGAAATCACGATCTTTATCCTCAATATAAAACCCTGTCTTAATTGTTGCGAATCTAGGTTTCTCTTTATCAGTATTCAACTGCGTTAATTTATGCTCATAATTAGCAGCATAGGTTCGAACATCTTCTTTCAAGTTCATGAACAATCTGCCTGAGAAGAAAGGTTGGGCCACTGTTGTGAAGTAAGCATGGAAGTTCTCATCTGAACCGTCTAATGGACGAGTGTATCGAATACGCTTCCAGTCAGGATCATTTCTTCTTGTTTGGGCATAGCCCAACGCCCAATTAAAACTTCCTTTACCATTAAACAACTCGTGCGTACCAGTCAATTGCGTATTGTACATACGACGCTCAGTGTAACGGAATGAATATTCTTGTCGGTAATTGCCTTCTTCCAATGCTCTTCCTGTTCTAAAGGTATTCGATTGCAATCCGTTTTGATTTATGAAGTTTTTAAATTCGATAAAACTTTTATCGGTTTTCATTCCCCAATTGTGAAGCACTCCAACATTGGCATTCTTCTGATAAATCATGTCTTCAAAGGAAAATACCGTATCGCTGCGTTGAGTAGTTTCTTCAAATACATTATAGTCAAGACGATTCGATTGCTGTCTTTGTGCTGTTCTTGAATAGCTGATTGCGGTAAAGTTTCCAAACTGAACCTTATCGGTTTGAAAACGTTTTCCAAAAGAAACATTAACTCTTCTGTCAGGAAGTGCTGTCCCAGACTCGTACCCCCAAGTATTTGGTAGTGCCAAACTTAAAATTCTGCGCTCCGCATCCGTTGTGGCATTTCTCACATTGGATGGAAAATCCGACGGCAAATCTCGCGTGCCGTTATCGAATCCCAATGCCTCTGAACTTGAATTAACGTTACTTAGAAACTCTTGTCCTGTTGTATTCGAACGGTAATTTGTTGCTATACTTACATCAAGGGAAGTCTTGTAATCTGGGAAGTTTTTGGTGTAAACATTAATGGCTCCTCCTGCGAATTCACCCGGAAGATCTGGCGAAGGAGATTTAAAAATTAAGAAGCGATCGATTGCCTGACTTGGTATTAGGTCGAATGAAAATGAACGAACATCTGGTTCCAACGACGGAACTAAAACACCATTCATCATAACAGCATTGTATCGCTCGGTTAATCCGCGAACCATAACGAAACGATTGTCTATGATAGTTACCCCTGGAATTCTTCTCGCTACTTCTGACGCATTTCTGTCTTGTCCTTTTTGAATTTGAACAGCTCCTACTCCACTTACAACTCCCTTCGCCTCGCGCATTTCCATAATTACTGCAGCTTCTGTGCTC
>JBIKRF010000042.1:0-19739 GCA_044349305.1 Flavobacteriales bacterium | reverse complement strand
ATACATTTTCTAACAATTCCCTTTTCAATAAAAGATAAGTAGTTTTCTTTATGACCTACTTTTAAAATTATTGATTTTTTGGCAAATTCACGTTTTATAAGTTTAGATGAAAAGAACTCCCAATCTTCTTCAGAAATAGCAACCATTTTTTGGAAATATTTTTTTATTTCAATCATTTCTCGATCTCAATTAGGCTGTTTCAAGTGAGTGGCTTCTTTTAAAGCATGACGCATAACGTTTTGCAGATTGGCGATGGGCGGGATTTTCACCACAAAACTTGGTTTGAAAAAACTAATGTTTGATTACCTTCAAAACTGTCTTTGGAACACGAAACCCCGCCTTTTGGGTAGCTGCTGTTATGCACAGGTTTTTTATTCTTCAATTTCAATATAAATAGTCATAAGGTCATTTTTCAATGATTCCGTCAACAAAAATTTCTCATCATCTTCCATTAATTCTAAATGTTCAATAATGTTGTCGGTTTTTATATCTACTCCAAGTTTCCTTAATTCGTCAGCTTCTTTCTTAGGAATTTGATACCCTTGGTTTTTTCTATGATGAAATGTTCCGTCTAAACTAACCGCATAAATTTCTTGATTTCCTTTTGCAGGTATTACGTGATAATGAGCTTTAACAGGAGGATTGGTTTCTTCGGGATGATAATAATATCTATTTGTTGTCTTTTTGAAGTTTTGAATAGCTTTGTGTTCTGATAAAGAATCTCCAAAGTCAAATGTAACTTCAATTAGATATGTGTTATGGGTTTCTTCGTCTTGGGTTTTAATGCCTGCTAACTCTTGGAATCGCTTAACATACGGTTTGAAATTTCTGTCAGCTACATCTGCAATAAATTGTTCATAGTTTTTAATTTTTGCCATATTCTAAGTTTTAATAGTGTCCAACATATTTACCTGCATCATTCAAAGTAGTTTTGAAAACTGCAAATTCTTTTTTGCCTTTTATTTCTTTTGATTTCAAATTGTTTATTAGGTAGCTATCAGCGTCTATTATGGTGTCAAATTGAGGAGAAACAACATTTTCAGGCATCAATGTTTGACCATTCCAATTGCATTCCCATACAGCATAGAACAAACCAACTGATTTTCTTATTGTCTCCATTCTCGTTTTGTTGTTGTTCAACTCTTCAATATGTCCTGCTATAATATTTTTGTTCTCGTCTTTAGCAGATAGATGACCAATCTCAACTGTCAAGTTATTATTAGCTTGTTGAAGCTTCATTATTTCCGGAATAGCTTTTTGAATTTCAATGTAGTTCATTTTGTGTCTTTTTTAAACTTGTGCATAACGTTTTGCAAATTGTCGCTCGGCTTTGCTGGCGCTTATTTGCTGTTAGTGGTATTTGTTTTTATTAATTTAATTGTTTTTTCTAAGTCTTCTTCTCTGCTCCAATAATATCCATAAGCCTTTTTGTATTTTTTCATCTGTTGCCTAATACCTTCAGGTTTATATAAGCCTGATTCATCAAGTTTTACTGCTTCTAGTGATTCAAAATCTTTTATCACTTGAAAGTTTTCAGGATCAATTTGAAGTAGTTTGCCTTTTGTACGCTTCTTTTGAGCCTTTCTATCTTGAGGAATATATTTTGGTTTTAATCTAAGCTCGTCAATTAATCTTCTAAATACTCCGTCACCTATACCGTATTTTTTAGGAATGTCTTTTTGATAAAATTTTCCACTGATTATGTCTTTTTTCAACTCAGCAAGTTGTTTCATGCTTAGTTGCTTTTTTTGGGCTTCTTTTTGGCATTCTACACACCAATATCCATTAAACAAATATTGCCCTTTAGAAACCCTTTTATGGTCGTTATTGCAAATCCATGTATATGATTCAGAATAACCCTTAGGTTTTAGTTTTTTGTCAATTAATTTTCCACCTCTTGATTCAATAATATCTTTGAGTGCTTCGTACTTTGATAATGCCTCACAAGTAGAACAAGATGCGTTCGACTTAATTATTACGCTCAAAACTCTATTAGTTGTTTTATGACCTTTCGAGCAAGAATAAGTATGCTTACTTTCGGCACCTATAAATTCTTGTATCGAACCCTTCTTTTTCTCAACTATTTTTTTTGCCTGTTCATACAGTTCACTTTTCTTTCCACGGTAGAGTTCGACTAAATCGAGTTGAAAGGGTTCGTGCTTATAGATAATATTTAACTCATCTAGTTTTCTTTTTACCTGGTCAACGAATAGATGAATTCTTCCTTCTCTAATTGTTTTAAATTCAAATATTTCAATCAGGGTTATTTTATTTTTCTTACACAGTTGTTTTTTGTAATTGTCTCTATCAATTTGTGATTTATATCTTTTTTCGTCTGAATGAAAATGACTGTTTTCAGTATAATGCTGATATCCTTGGTATTCGAAAGCAATCCTATTTCTAGAATTATAACCATCCAATTGAAGGCCTTCCATCTCTTTTATGTAAACAGATGGAAGTTTTAATTGTAAAAGGTGTTCTAAAATTAAACGTGCGAGAGTTTCTCCAATTAATTTGTTTGGTGAACACTTTGGACACCACCGTAAAGAATTTTTTACTGCACTCCAAGATTTTTGAAACTTATGACCGGCATTACATTCAAAGTCTAGTTTAGTTTCATTGTTGTTGTAAGTCTTAGAATTACATTTCCCATTTATTTTACCAAGGAAATTATGTATCTCATCGAGAGTTTGTTTACTTAGGCTTACGAGGGACGCTTCCTTAGCACATAAATCACAACCATGTCCTCTCAAAAATACTTGAGGCTCTTTGGTAATAACTTTGTTATGTTTTAAACAAGTTAAAGAAATGGGAATTCTTTGATTAATGTAATTTGCATTCTTAAAATCAAATTGGTCGCCGAAAATTGCCCGAATTTTATTCTTGAATATATCTATACCATCAGAGAACGCTTCGCGTCGTGATTCTTGAAGACAGAATTTACAAGGATGTTTTGAATTTAGATGATTATTTGAGGTTTGTTCAAATGAATAGTCGTGTTTTTTACAACGAAAATTGATTTTAGTTTTTGCATCCCTATATTCGGTAGCGTGATAATCAAAACTATCACCAAAAAGTAGTTTTGATTGCTCAATTATCCATTTTGTATTTCGCTTTTCACTCAAAATATTATACTTTGGGCATCATTACCACTAACGTTTTTCGGGCTTGGCGAAGGTGGCGATTTTCACCACAAATGTTCATGCGGCGAACCAAACTTTGATTAACCACAAATATGTCTGCGGAGCACTGAACCGCCACTTTTGCCAAACCCGTGTTATGGGCTGGTTTTAATTTGCTGGTTCATTGTTTATATATTTTCCTTCATACACTATGTTCCCGTTAGCATCATACATTTTACCCTGTCCATTAAATTTGTCATTCTTAAACTCTCCAACATATTTTTTGCCACTGTTAAAATAATACGTACCAAATCCATCACATCTATCATTCTTAAAATCTCCTTCATATCGAGATCCACTTTTAAAATGATAAGTTCCTTTCCCATTTCGCATGCCATTGATAAAAGAACCGTTGTATGTCGAGCCACTTTTTATATATTTCTGTGAACCAGTACCATTAGGCAAGCCATTTAATAATTCTCCCTCATAATCAAAAATGTCACCATCTACATCCTTTAATCCAAACATTTGATTTGCTGAAGGAATCAAGTTTTTCAAAACTTTTAATTGTCCAGAGTTATTTGAATTGCAAGACCACACAAAATTATTAGCAGGTTTCCCATTGCTTCTTTTCAAACATTCTTTGGTTGCTATCTTATCTGCCTCCTCTTTTGAATTTCCAATTCCCCATCCATAAGCATTTCCGACATTTCCATCAATTGTTCTATATGCAGCACATCCTACTCCTGAAAAGAGTAGAACTACGGTGCAATTCCCTCCTTTTTTATTACATTCTTCAATAGCCTTTTGTTCAGCCTCGGCTAAAGTCGAATAGTCATAAGACCACCCATAATAAAATCCGTTACTTCTATCAATTGCTAATGCCCCAAATTTAGATGTTGAATTATTTGTTTGTCCACTTGAAGCAAATGAAATTGCAATTAATACAAAAATTAAAATCGTATTTTTCATTTTATTTCTTTTTTGTTGTCCTACTCATGCGGCTTTTCGGTTTCGCCCCGTTTTTGAAATGGTTGCTGGTCTCCATTTTGTTAAATGAAAATTTTTTGGCAGTCCTGATTGACCGTCAAGATGTGTCAAAATGAAAAGTCGGTAATTCACTTGACTGCCACTTTCCATTATGGTGTGTCGTTTTAAACTTGCCCATAACTTACTTTTATACACGCTATAAACCTACCCAATACATGTCATTAGAGCGCGATAGGCGAATGTTTGTTGCGGTTAGCTAAAGGTAATGGTTTTATTTACAAATCGTCAAATGGCGATCGGATTTGTTGAATGTTTCGGATGCTCACGTGGGTGTAGATTTCTGTAGTCTTGCTGCTGCTGTGCCCCAATAGTTCCTGAATGTAACGGAGGTCTGTTCCAGATTCCAATAAATGAGTGGCGTAACTATGACGCAACCAATGCAAGGTTACTGGTTTATTAATCTTGGCCTTATTGACTGCGGATTTTAACACCAATTGTAAACTTCGATCACTGTAACGTTCTCCTGGTGTTTGTCCCTCAAATAAATATACGTTCGGTCTGTAAATCTTATAATACTCCCGTAATTGCTCAATTAAATTATTGCTTATCGGGACAATACGATCCTTCTTGCCTTTCGATTGTCTTATGATTAGCAAATTTCTGTCAGAATGAATCTCACGCGGCACAAGATTGAGTAACTCACTTCTTCGCAAACCACAAGCGTAAATTAGGCACAACATTAACTTGTGCTTCAAATTAACAGGAGCTTGTATTATTCGTTTTACCTCTTGCTTACTCAACACATTCGGTAATTTCTTCTCCCTGCGTGGACGCTCAATTTGATCTATATCTAACTTCTTTTTGTATTGCGAGCGATAAAACAACTTAATAGAATTGATTACCTGATTTTGATAACTCGCAGAGCAATTCTTTTTTAAAATATACTCTGTGTTAAAAAGGTATACGTCTTCAAGTGTTATTTCGCTGAGTAATTTTGTAGAATGAAACGCAATAAATACACGCAAACATTCCAGATATGTTTTAATGGTGTTCTTGCTATATCTTCTCTGCTCTAAATAATTCCGAAATTGCTGGAGTTGTAATTCTACGGGGTTCATTTTTTCTTTCAAATCTATGCAACCGATAGCTTTCGAAAAAAAACTTGTTATGCCGATTTATGTCAAATCTAAAAATACCCCTGATAGAAGTGGAAAGCCTTTGAGCGAAGCGAAAAGCTTGGAACGGATAGCAGGAGAAAGGTTCAAAAAATGTCTTTGACGAATGCCCTTCGGGCGAATGTTACTTTGTAACGAATGCTTCGCGAATGTCTTCGACGATTTTAATTATGAAATAGGAACATTAAAAAAGTTAAGAAAGGTTGAGAGAAGGTAAGAGAGGGGATATTAACAACGTAGTTCCGATTACAACGTAGGAATAACGCAGTTCAAATTACACAGTAGGAATAAAATCTTCGATTTTCAATCATTTATGCTGAAACCAACAATCCATCCGCGTCCCTTCATATCCCTTGAAGATGCTGTTAACCGGTGCGCCATGAATAAGTCGGTCGTTGAATTGCATGCGAGCGATGTAATTGAATGCGCCCATGTCTCCGGTGAAGGCTGTTTTGTTTTCTTGATTGAATTGCTCGTGAACGGCGCAAAGGGATTCCAAGAAATTCAGCATGACAGTTGTTGATCCGCCAATGATTCCGCAGTTCAGCAAGGTGTCTTGCGCGAACGATTGCTCGTATTCCGCAAAGCCAGTAATCTGATCTCTGAAATGAGTCGAGTGATCATTCATCCATTCGTTGTCCAACGTTTTCGGTTCGTCGCCGCAGAAGAGTGTATCTCGATTTTCTTGAAACAGAAAAGTCTCGAACGGATTTTGAACTACTACAACATCTGAGACATCGGTAACGAAAACGGAATGAATGGTTGATTTGAAATTCAACAAGAAATCTTTATAAATGAAATAACGGAAGACGTTCGGATTGAAAGCTGGATTGTATTCCACTTCAATGAAGGTGATGTTTTCATTCGAAAATTTCCGACAAGTTTCTTCCGAAAAACTGTTGTGAAAAATAACGCCGTGCAAATTCAAAAGCTGAATAGATTCAGCCCAGGCTTGAACCAAGGCGTAGCTGTCGTCTTCGAGCGTAGTGTTGCGGTTCACGTCATACACGCCGGTGAAATGACAAGCGAGAATAATGTTCTCTGATTTCGGAATGTAATTGAATGAAGAGCGCATTAATTCTGAAGCGGAGCGTTTTGTTTTTTCACTGTCGCGCTTATGCTATTAGGCATGTTTCTGTAGTAGATGTAAGATCGAAGATCTACTTTCTCCACGCGGAATTTCGCTTCAGCTTGCTCGAAGAAATCGGCGTCCGCCGCATATCCACTCTTCAAGCAAATCGTAGTGAACACTTCGCGTCTTCCGAAAAGTGTTCCGAATAAAATGCAATCGTCTAAATGCACCAATTGGGTATGATCATCTTTGTCTGGAACGAAGTAATCATCTGAATGGTTCACCCTAGTCTCGGTGAAAGATGCTATCAAATCGAGCGACTCTATTTTCTCCAAACAAGAACTCAAATGATGAGGTTTGTATTCATCGTCGCTATCTAATATCGTAATGAACTCGCCAATGCTGTTGAGAACGCCGCGGTCGATAGATTTCGATTGACCTCGGTTGCTGTGGCGGACGTAAATGATTTTGTCTTCATGTTGCTCTGCATACTGAAGCATTTGCGCACGACTGTCGTTCGTTCCGCCGTCGTCGATAATGATTAACTCGAAGTCTTGAAAGTCTTGATTCAACACAGAGTCGATGGCTCTTTTAATAAAAGCGAACTCGGTGTTGTACACGGCCATGAGCACAGATATCTTGACTTTCTTCAGCATAACAGGAAACGCTATATTTTTTCCGATTGCAAAGAAGCGGGAAAAATTCCGAATCGCTGTTAAATAAATGTTTTATTTGACTTTTGTGAAGTCTATTCAATCTAATACTTCAACATATCTACTTCCTCGAAATTTTCAAAGTCTTTGATGTCGCGAAGCTTGAGTAATTTGTTGACTATTATGTTGGTCCAGGTCTCTCTGAACTCCTCATCTCCGCCTTCCGCGCTTTCATTGGTGTTCACCTTTTCTTGTTTCTTCTTTGAAAGGAAATTGATGCTGGTTTCTTTTTCAACAACTTCGCCGCCTTCACTCGAGTCATAACCAATTAAATAAAAATCGGAGTTTCTATATCGGAAGGTGTATTTCCAATATCCGTATCGTCCGTGTGCGTAATGGATGTAAAGGTTTCCTTTGTTGATCTCCAAAGAAAGTTCAGGGGCGTAATACACGCCACCGTCTTCGTTTTCTGAAGAAAAACAGTTTAAGTTTTTCAAGACCATTTGATACTGATTGTCTTTCTTGAACAGAACAATGATCCCTCGTCTGTTGCGGTCGACCATTTCGCCGTATTCGTTTTTTTCAAATGCACCGTTGTCGGTTCCTTTAATGAGAATTACTTTGTCGTCTATTCCGTCTTTGTTCAAATCGCCAATGGATGTGCCAGATAAAACAAATCCTTGAGGAATGAAATCGTTTGCGTTTTGCTTTAAAACGGGTTGTCCAAATGCAATAATGGAGAAGAAGAGCAGGGCAACGAAAAGAATTGTTTTCATATTATAAATGTAAGGTGTTCTACTCATCTCGTCGCAGACATTCGTCATCGACATTCGCTGCTTTGCAGCATTCGTCCTTCGGGCATTTGTTCACTAGTGAACATTAGTCACCGACATTCGCTGCTCCGCAGCATTCGCCCTTCGGGCATTCGCTCGCTAGCGAGCCTTAGTGCTTCCGCCCAAGAACAAGTGCGTCAACGAAATCACAAACGACAACCACAACGCCGACCAGAAACCGTCGATCTTAAATCCTTCCACAAGTTCTCCGGCAATCAACAGCATAGACGCATTAATAACCAACAGGAACAAACCCATGGTGAAAAGCGTTGCCGGAATAGTAAGCGCAATTAAAATGGGTTTCAAAAATCGATTCAGCAACGTTATTACAATTGCGCTTATTATTACCGTAACAGAAGAGTCTACTGAAAATCCGTCGAGTAAATAATCGCCAATGAATAGCGCAAGACTCGTTAACATCAATTGAAAGGTTACTTTGTAAAAATTGTTTGGGCTCTGTTCCATGGATGAATTTTCAATTTAGCGAATTTCGAAAAGATGAACGAATAATTTTTCTTTTTCGTTTGAATTCCTGCTTTCTTTTCGAAATTTCTTTACTTTGTTGATATGAAGAACATTTTCTTGCGCTCGTTCATTTTCGTTTTGTTGCTGTCTGCAAATTCAGCAGGGGCCTTTACTTTTCCCGAGGGGACCGTTTGGTTCAACACAGACTATCAATTCAATACCGATCTTCTGCGCGATAAAATGGTTATACTCGGGTGCCTTCAACCCGAAGAAATTACCGGAATTGGCGCTATGGTAGATCTTCAAGAAGAGTTTCGTGCCGTTCCACAGGTGCAGCTCATTACGCTTATTCCTGCAAGAGATCCAGCCTATAGCAGACAAGAAATCTTCGACTTCATTCAACAAAATGGAATAAGTCACCCTGTTGGAATTGTTCCGAATTGGGGAGATATTCCTATGCTAGAAACGAATCGTCTTCCACAAATTCTCTTATTCAACAAAGCAATGAAAGAGTCGGTTTTCGCAATTCAAGGAATGCGAAAGCAAGCCGACCTAAGCCTGACCGTGAACGAGTGGTTAAAAGCAGATTTGAATAGCTATTCGCTTTGGCAACCAACAATTACGCCCGAGCCTAAATACTGGGCGAATCCACTCATTGAGCTTCCAAACGACTTGTGCTACTTCTCCGGAGAATTGGCCGTTTCAGAGCCTGCTTTGTACCGAGTGAGCACCGTTAGCGAAGACGGTTTCATTCAAAAAAGAATTGGGGGAGTGCGCGGTTTCGCTGACGGAGATATTTCTGTTGCGCAAATGAAAAAGCCCATGGGCGTGGCCTTCAGCTTCGCTGAACAACTGCTCTACATCGCCGATCCGCTTAATCACGCCATTCGCATCTTCGACAACGATCAACGTGTTTTGCTTACCATACTCGGTAACGGAAAGCAACCGAAGATTGAAGAGTTCGAAAAAGCAACCACTTGGAAAGGTGCCATTCCTTACCCAACAGATGTGCTCATCGTGAAGAACAAAATTTATGTCCTTGCCGGAAACGACTGCAGCGTCTGGGAATTGAACACAGCTGACCAGTCCTCGAAATTAATTTGGAGAAGCGAAAACAAAGACGCACAAGGCAATGCTCTCAGCGCCCTTTCCATTCAATTCTTCAACAAAGAATTTTATATGCTGAAAAGTAACGGCACAATTTCGAAATTCAAAAAGAAGAAAGAGCAAGTTGCCTATGCGCCGGAAACGCCCGTGAATCGCGCGGGTGGATTCACTTTCTACAACAACGATCTGGTAATAAGTGAACCCTTCAACCATAAAATTTCATGGTTAGGCAGTGTGAAGAATAGTGCGGGAAGTGGTGTTGTCGGATTGAAAGACGGAGCAGCAGACACCGCGCAATTCACACGCCCAGCGGCTTTGAATAAAATTGGAAGTGAAATTTTTGTCTGCGAAGGCGGATACGGTGTGCTGCGCAAATGGCGCATGGTGTCGAATGAAGTGAAGAGTTTTTATCCGGTGGTTAGTCAAGAGGCTTTGTACTCTGGAGAATCGCCAAATGCGGGTGAGGCAATTGCGCTGCAACCTATAATTGTTGAGCCCGGTAAAACAACATTGAAATTGAGCATTGACGCACCTGGATATTTCTTGTTGAATACGGAAGAGAATGGGGTGTTCATCGACGAGAATTCGGGAGTGACTGCATCGGCCGAAGTGTTAACCGATGGAAAGGTTGACTTGGTTTTGGAAGTGCCAGCGAACAAAACTGAGATGGGATTCATTCAACTGGGATTGCAATTGGTCATGCATCCGAACGATGCGCCGAAGATGACGTACATGAAAAGAATGTTTGTCGTGTTTACCTATGAAATTCTTCCTGGCAGTGAACACGAGCAAGAGCTCATTATTCATCCGTTTGTAAAACCGAATTAATCGTCGCCGCGAAGTCTTCCCAATTCTACTGCTGCTTCAGTGTAGTCGGGTTTCAGTTTCAAGGCTAAATTCAAATCGGCTTCAGCATTGGTTTTATCTCCTTTCCCTTCGTAGCACAGTGCTCTGTTGTAGGCAGCTTGATAATAATTCGGATTTTTTTCCAACGCTAAATTGAACGATTCAATTCCTTTCTGATAGTCTTTTAAATAAACGAGGTATACGAATCCTTTGTTGAAATAAGCTGCAGAGAAATTCGCATCTATACCAATAATCTTGTCGTAGCAAACGAGCGCTTCTTGATAGTTACTCGGATTTTTCACTCCAGTTTCCTGAAGGAAAATGGCTTTGTTGTAATACGGTTCAATGAAGTTAGGGTGAATCTCTGAGGCAGAGTTGTAATATTCTTTCGCAAGCGGATTGCCATAACTCGCACACACCAATCCAGCTTCCACGTATGCGTCGTAATAACTTGGATCTACTTCAATAGCGGTTTGATAAGAACTTAATGCAAGCGTGGTGTCGCGAACTTGACGGTACAAGCGTCCTTTCAGATAATAGGCGTAGGCCACGCGCTCATCTTGACGAAGCACCGTGTTAATGTGCTGAAGCGCTAATTCGTAATTGTTCAAAGCAATGTCCATGGCCGCCTTTTCAAGCAACCCTTCTTTGTGTTGCGGGTCTTTTTCAATACATTTCTTATAATCTTCGTAGGCCTCAACCACACGTTGCTGATCAAAGTGAATCTTTCCTGCAGTGAAGTAGATATCTGCTTTGGTTGAATCGATTGCCTTTGCTCGCACAATGTCGGCATTCGCTTCAGCATATTTTTTCAATTCGGAATAATATCTCGCACGCTCCAAATAATGCGCGAAGTTGTTCGGCTCGGCTGTAATCTTAGCGTTAATGGCTCGAAGTGTTGAGTCTGAGGTTTCTTCAATACCCAAGTCTTTGCCTGAATTGCAGCTTTTGCAAGATTCAAGGGTAGAGATAAACGCACAAACGAGCAACAGTGCGGAAACAGTAATAAGGGTCTTGAGCTTTTTCAACATAACATTCAATTGAGCTATCAAAAGTAAGGTGTTCGTCTTTTCTTTCCTTGAAGAATTTATTTTACGGTCGATTTTCGACCTTTGCAGAACATTAATTTCAAACCATTGGCATCCGAAGGCAAACAGTTCGTTTC
This sequence comes from Flavobacteriales bacterium, assembly GCA_044349305.1. Lineage (GTDB taxonomy): Bacteria > Bacteroidota > Bacteroidia > Flavobacteriales_D > Sanyastnellaceae > CAIZGX01. The sequence goes on along the minus strand of JBIKRF010000042.1, from coordinate 8,311 downwards.
GAGTTTTTCATGGAATTCCGCTACGGTGGTTTTGCAAATTCTTATCCAGTTGGGCTATACCGCTCTGCTGGCAAGGCTTATAGCTCCAGAGAATTTTGCGGTTATGGGAATTGTGCTTAGCCTTATGGGTTTCGCAGAGATCTTTTCACAGATTGGTTTAGGCCCTGCACTCATTCAACGAAAAGACATTGAACAATCCCATATCAATTCGGCATTCACCACTTCGCTTGGGCTGGGCTTAATTTTCACCTTGTCGTTTGTCGCAGCAGCCCCATTGATTGCTAGCGTCTATGGGATAGATACGTTGAAGGAAATTATTCCAGTGGTGTGTTCAAGCTTTACCATTTCGGCGTTGAGCGTGGTTCCTCGAAACCTTATGATGAAGGAAATGAAATTCAAATCGTTCTTCACAGCGAGCATGCTAAGCATAGTAGGCGGAAACCTAATCGTTGGTTTGTGGTTGGCATACGGTGGATACGAGATCTGGGCTTACGTGTGGGCGTTATTCGCGCAGAATGCGTTGATGACTCTGGCCTGTTGGATCCTTCAGCCCACACGCGTTCAATTCAAATGGAATAAAATAGCAACCTTGCAATTGTTGAATTACGGTGCAGGAAGTTCGTTATTCAACGCATTGAATTACGCAGCAACGAAGGTCGATGTTTCTGTTCTTCCGCTCTTTTCGAAAGGCACTGCGCTTTTTCCGAATACCGTTTCGTTGAATCAGGCGGGTATGTACGAAAGAGGTGCATACGTAGCGTCACTTCCAATTACAATCATGGCGAAACTGAGCGACAGCGTTCTCTTCAGCGGTATGTCGAAATTGCAGGAAGAAACTGAACGCTTGAAACGAGTGGTACTCGCCGCTACGAATGTGCTGAGCATTTTAATTTTTCCAGTGGCTTGTTTCGTCTTTGTCTTTAGTGAAGATATTCTTCGTGTTTATTTAGGGAACAGCTACATGGGATCAGCGCATCTGTTGCAATGGCTTTTCGTTGCCGTCATTTTTAGAACATTAACACGGCCCATCGATTCGCTGCTTCGCGCGAAGGGAGCTGTTTACAAGGGCAGTTGGATCAAAGGTGTTTATCTGATATTAATGATCGTTGGTGTCATGGTTGCCGGACGTTATTCGATTGAAGCCGTGGCTATTTCAATTGCAGTCACAACAGGTATTCATTACTTAATGATGATTTCGTTTGCACATCAGATAGCGAGTGTTCCGATAAAGGATCAGCTTGCGGCATTGGTTCCCGGATCGCGCATTGGAGCCATGACTTTGCTCGCAGCGTACCTGGCGAAATACATGGCCGTACGTTCGCACATCGACGGGATTTGGTTGTTGCTGTTTGCAATTTGTTGCGTGGTGGTTGGCGGTTGTATTTTGGTGTACATTCGTCCACAATGGCTGGGTGAAAGAAGTGTGAATCCACTTTTTATTGTGCCAGAAAGATTTCGGAAATTTCCGTTTTTAAATAGAATATATAGGGCCTTCGATGAAGAATAGAGAAGTAGTTATAATCGTGTTTTGTTTGTTGAATGCACTCTGTTCATTCGGTCAAAGTAAGTTGGTGTTGAATGCTCCCGATAGCCTGTCATTCCTCTTGTTTGTAGACGAAGCGCAAGTGAATACTGTTCCGGTTTCCTCTGTTTCAATTTCAAAATTGAATATTGGAAAGCACAACGTTAAAGTGGTGGTTCAAGCACAAGAAGCTGTGTTTTTACTGAATGCTAAAAATCTTGTTTCGCATAGCTTCACAGTTTCTGTTTTGAGCAACAAACTCGAGTTGGTTCCTTCAGGCGAATTAAAACTTCAAGCCAAAGCTTTTCAGTTTTGGCAGAACAGTTTAATTCCTGTTGCAGCAGACGATAACATATATGTTGGAAAAAAGGGATGTGAAGGCCCAGCAGAGGAATCTACTGTTGACTCTTTGGTCAGTGTTCTTCATTCTAAATCATTTGACACTGAACGTAAGATGATGGCGCGTATGCAGTTGCAGGGAAATTGTTTTCACGTGAAGGACATTGTGAGAATTATTTCTACCATCGAATTGGAAGAAAACAGAATGGACTGCATTGTTGCTGCGTTAAGCCAGGTCTACGATTTAGAGCATGTAAATGAAATGCTCGAGTTGGTGATTCTTGAACGCAACAAAGAAGCCATTCAACAGAAAATTTCACAATTACAAAATCAGTAAGAAACATTTAAAGACTACATTTGAATCATGAAAAAAGTACACAATTTTAGCGCAGGTCCATGCATTTTGCCCTCATCTGTTATTGAAGGTTCAGCAGATGCTATTCGTGAATTCGACGGCATGGGATTGTCGTTGATTGAAATTTCACACCGAAGTAAAAACTTCGAGCGTGTAATGGACGAAGCGCGTCAATTGGTGAAAGATATTTTGAATCTTGAAGATCGCTATGAAGTTCTTTTTCTTCAAGGCGGTGCAACACTTGGATTCTACATGGTTCCTTTGAATATTTTGAAGGAAGGTGGAAAGGCAGCTTACACGAACACAGGTGTTTGGGCAAGCGGCGCTATTAAAGAAGCGAAGTTGGTGGGAAACATTGATGTGGTTACGGACAGTTCGGCTTCGAATCACAACCACATTCCCGAGTTGCCTTCGGTAGATGGATATGATTATTTCCACTACACTTCCAACAACACCATTTACGGTACACAATATCAGTACACACCGAAAGTGAATGTTCCGTTGGTGTGCGACATGAGTTCAGATATTTTCTCGAAGGAATTCAACGCAAATGATTTCTCGTTGATCTACGCAGGTGCGCAGAAGAACATGGGTCCTGCTGGCGCAACTTTGTACATCGTAGACAAAGAAATGTTGGGTAAGACGGGGAGAAAACTTCCTTCGTACTTAGACCTTGCTTCTCATATTTCAAAAGACAGCATGGCGAACACGCCTCCAGTGTTTTCAGTTTACGCAAGTATGCTTATGCTTCGCTGGATCAAAGAAAACGGTGGGTTGAAAGGAATGGAAATTCACAACCGTGCGAAGCAAGAGTTATTCTATGCTGAATTGGATCGCAACAGTTTATTCCACGGACACAGCGTTCCGGAGAGTCGCTCTTGGATGAACCCAACCTTCCGTCTGAACAACGAAGAGCACACTGCTGCATTCGATGCTATGTGGAAAGAAGCAGGAATTAGCGGAATCGCTGGACATCGCAGTGTTGGCGGATACCGCGCATCCATGTACAACGCACTTCCTTTGGAAAGCGTTCAAGTGCTGGTAGATGTAATGAAAGAATTCGAACGTAAAAACGGATAAGATGAAGATTTTAGCAAACGACGGAATAGACGCAAAAGGACAAGTTGCTTTGGAAGCTATGGGCTGCACAGTCCTTACTGAAAAAGTAAGTCAAGATGCATTGGCTGGTTTCATTCACAATGAAAACATAGACGGACTTTTAGTACGCAGTGCAACGACAGCAAGAAAGGATTTGATAGACGCTTGTCCGAATTTGAAATTCATCGGTCGTGGTGGTGTAGGTATCGATAACATTGACGCGGTTTATGCGCGTGAAAAAGGAGTAGACGTTTTTAACACTCCTGCGAGCAGCAGCGCTAGCGTAGCGGAATTGGTAATGGCCATGATGTTCGCTTCGAACAGATTTCTTTATCAAGCCGGCGGTGCAATGCCAGTAAACGGAGAAGAAACGTTTGAAGTGTTGAAGAAGAATTACGGGAAAGGAAAAGAAGTGAAGGGAAAGACATTGGGAATTATTGGCTTTGGACGCATTGGTATGTCACTGGCTGAATACGCATTGGGATGCGGCATGCGCGTAATGTTCTTCGATCGTTCGAAGACGGAAGAAACAATAACCCTCTCCATCAACGGTTCTTTGCTTGAAGTGAAATTGAAGGTTTCTTCTTTCGAAGAAGTTCTTCGCGAAAGCGATTTCATTTCGTTACACGTTCCGAAACAACCGAACGGAAGTTCGGTTATTGGTTCAGCAGAGTTCGCACTCATGAAGAAAAACGCGGTGGTGATTAACACTAGTCGCGGCGGAACCATTAACGAAACGGAACTTATTGAAGCTTTAGACAATGGCGTTATTGCAGGAGCATGTTTAGATGTGTTCGAAAACGAACCACGTCCAAATGCTTCGTTGTTGAAGCATTCAAAAATTATTGCTACTCCTCACATTGGCGCAGCTACTGCTGAGGCGCAAGAACGCATTGGTTTGGAAATAGCAGACAATGTGAAACGAATTATGCAAGACGCATAAGATGAAGTTCAAACCATTCAAAGCGGTATTGCCTGCAGCAGATAAGGTGCACTTGGTTGCTTCGCGCTCCTATGTGTCCTATTCAAAAGAAGATTTAATAGATAAGTTGAAGGGTAATCCCTATACTTTTCTGCACGTCATTCACCCCGATGTAGACGGCGATTACCGCGGAAGACGCATTGCTTATTTCGAAGAAGTAAGAAAGAATTACGAGAAGTTTTTGAATGAAGAAATATTCGCGCAAGAAGAAGCGCAATCTTTTTTTATCTACCGACAAGACACGCCTGAATTTTCATTTCAAGGATTGCTAGGTGCTGTTGCTGTGGAAGATTACGAGCAAGGAAAAATTAAAATTCACGAGCATACTATAAGTCAGCGTGAAGGAAGATTCACAGATTACTTGGACACAACAGGAATCAATGCAGAGCCTGTTTTGCTGATGTCGAAAGACGAACCTTGTCAGTCGCTCATCGAACGCATTTGCAATCAGCAGCCGTTGTATTGTTTCTCTACCACCGACCGCGTGAAGCACACGGTTTGGAAGGTAAGTGCGCAAGAAGATATTCAGGAAATTGAAGCGGCCATGGCTGAAGTGCCAGAGCTATACATTGCAGACGGACACCACAGAAGCGCGAGCAGTGTTGCGTTGAAGCAACGCAAAGCGGAAGAGGGAAACGATGAAGAAGTGTATCAATACTTCATGGCGTTGGTTCTTTCGCAAGTGCAAATGAAGATTTTAGGTTTTCACCGTTTGGTGAAGTGTGTGGTTGAATTCGATTTGAATGTGTTTCTTTCTGACTTGAATAAATTGGGTGACCTTCACGAAGTGAAAGAAACTGAATTGAATTTGAATGAAGGAAGAATAGGCGTGTACACCAGCGGAAAGTGGTATGCCTTTCAATTCGAAAAAGAAAAAAATGTCATCGATGCCGAATGGCTTTCGAAAAATATTCTTCATCCGATTTTTGGAATTGAAGATGAACGCACCGACAAGCGCATTGCGCATGCAGACGGATTGGTTCCAACACATGAGATAGCGAAAGTGGTTGATGAAGGAAAAGCAGATTTTGCGTTTTTACTTCATCCAATTTCAACGGAAACACTTATGCGTATTTCCGACGAAGGATCTACCATGCCTCCGAAGAGTACTTATATCTTGCCGAAGCTAAGAAGCGGATTGGTTATTTATCCGATGCGATGAGCCACATTCAAGATCAAATAAAATTCTACACGAAGCAATTCTCTTCACACGTGAAGCTGGTGGCTGTTTCCAAAACGAAACCGGTTCAGGATTTGCAAGAAGCCTATGCTGCTGGACAGCGCATCTTCGGTGAGAATTATGTGCAGGAATTGGTAGACAAGCATGCGCAACTTCCAACCGATATTGAATGGCATTTCATTGGGAATTTGCAGTCGAATAAGGTGAAGTACATTGCTCCGTTTGTTGCGCTTATTCACGGAGTGAATTCAATTTCCACCTTGAAGGAAATAGATAAGCAAGCCAAGAAATTAAATAAGCAGATTGAAATTTTATTGCAACTTCATGTTGCAACAGAAGAAAGTAAATTCGGATTTTCGGAAGAGGAAGTGTTGGAAATTGCTTCGCAAAAAGAGTTGTACTCGAACGTAAACTTTCGCGGGGTCATGGGTATGGCTTCGTTCACAGAAGACCAAGCGCTTATTCGAAAAGAATTTCAAGAAGTGAATCGCATTTTTTCTTTGTTGAAGCCGATCTTCGGTGAAGGGTTTAATGAAATAAGTATGGGCATGAGCGGCGATTGGGAAATTGCCGTTGAGGAAGGAAGCACGCTTGTTCGAATTGGCAGTGCAATTTTCGGAAGTCGTTAGTTCAATGTTTCAGCCACGCTGTAGTCGTTGCGTGTAGCGCTGTTCCGAGAAATAAGTTCGCCCAAGAATCCGGCTAAAAACAAAAGCGTTCCAATGATCATACAGGTAAGCGCAATGAAGAACGGACTTTGTTCCGCAATGTTCTTTGCAGTTTCGCCTAAATAAAGCGCATACAATTTCGAACCGCCGATATAAGCGAAAGAAATGAATCCGATCATGAATACCAACGTTCCCAACGTCCCGAAGAAATGCATTGGGCGTTTGCCGAATTTCGACATGAAAGAGATGGTAAGGAGATCCAAGAATCCATTCATGAAACGCTCCATTCCGAATTTCGTTGAACCGAATTTTCGAGCTTGATGCTTCACCACTTTTTCACCAATTTTCTTGAACCCTTGTTGCTTAGCTAAGACCGGAATGTAGCGGTGCATTTCACCATATACTTCCACACACTTCACCACGTCTTTGCGATATCCCTTCAACCCACAATTGAAATCGTTCAATTGAATGCCAGTCATTCTGCGCGTAGCCCAGTTGAATAATTTAGTAGGAATGGTTTTCGAAAGTGGGTCGAAGCGTTCCTTCTTCCATCCGCTAACAACATCATATCCTTCTTCCAAAATCATTCGCGCCATGGCTGGAATTTCTTCCGGAGAATCTTGAAGGTCTGCATCTAAAGTGAACACCACATTTCCTTGCGCCGCTTGAAATCCCATGTGCAACGCCGCTGACTTGCCGTAGTTGCGTGAAAAGCGAATGCCGCGAACGGTAGGGTAGGTCTGCTTCAATTCTTGAATAACATTCCAGGAATTGTCGGTTGAACCGTCGTCTACGAAGATGACTTCGTAAGACATCTGCTCGCGTTGCATAACCTCGTTAATCCAACGTTGCAATTCAGGAAGCGACTCGGCTTCATTAAGAAGAGGAATAACCAGAGAGCAGTTCATGTGTTATGCTTGTTGAAAAGGGTTTTTCGATTTTCTTGTTCTGTTGAACAGCGCAATAAGCAATCCGATAAAAAGGAAGAAAATCACAGTCCAGAAAAAGTTTCCTGTAGCCTCAACACCTGGTCCGCAAACGTAGGTATTGAAATAAGCAGGGTCGGTTTGTTGAAGCAAATCTTCTCTTGAAATCCAGTTGAATTGATTATTGAAAGCAATGAGCTCTTCTTTTTTCAATTTCCTAAGCTCTTCAAGCATACCGCGATTGAAAAATTTCAAGTTTAAATAAAGAAAGATAGATTGCATGGTCGCAACCACAAATCCCATTCTTAAACAGAACCAGAATATTTTCCCGAATTTAAGTTCAGGGTTGTTTTGCTTGAAATAGACCAATCCGATTGTGCAAGCTAGTACTGGAGCCAAAGAGCCAAGAAAAGAAAAAAGGAATCCTGCCGATGGAAAAGCATATGCCAATTGATCGAAGAGCATACCTGCCAAAGCAGCGCCAACACCGAATTTGATTAAAATGAAAAGGGTAGCCTTCTTGTTGAATTTAGGGTCTACGATATATTCAGGTGTTTCTTCCATTCAAAAATTATTTCCAACAAAAGTAAGCAATGATTTTTGCGAATAACAGACTTGCCTTACATTTGCACAAAGGCAAGTCTTATACGACCAGCTCCTTTCAAATCCTCCAGGGCCGGAAGGCAGCAAAGGTAGAAAGTTGTAGCGGTGCGATATAAGGGGCTTGCCTTCTTTTTTTTGTCTTATTTTTGGCGATATGTCAGAATCGCCCTTCTCCAAAAAATTCAGATTACGCGCTTATCGCAAGAAAAAAGTGCTCACTGCATTTCTTAAAAAACTTTCGAAGAATCAACCGAAGTCTGCAAAGCCACACATTGTTGCAGCCCAGAAAGAAGCGTGGAAACAAGTCGATTGCACAGCATGCGGCAATTGTTGCAGAACCATGACTCCAACTTGGAAGAAGACAGAGGTGAAGAGACTCGCAGAGCATTTGGGAATGACCTATCAAGAGTTCTTCGACAAGTGGTTATTCATAGACGAGGCAACAGGCGATATTGTAAACACAACGCAGCCTTGTCAGTTTTTCGATATGGAAAAGGGATTGTGTGGGGTCTACGAATTGCGTCCGCACGATTGCGCAACATTTCCGCACATGTATCGCCGAGATTTTTTCGATCAGACCGAAGTCTATACTGCTAATCTTCATAGATGTCCTGCAACCCTTGTTGCTATGGAAGCTC
>JBIKRF010000127.1:0-5310 GCA_044349305.1 Flavobacteriales bacterium | reverse complement strand
GCCAAGTACTCAACAACTTCGTCTGGAAGATCAATTCCGTCTGCATACATCTTCTTGCGAAGAATAGCAATACGCGTTTCCAAAGATGGACATTGCAAATCTGCACTCAATCCCCACTTGAAGCGAGACAACAAACGTTGCTCCATGCCTTGCAACTCAACCGGTGGCTTGTCACTTGTTAAAATGATTTGCTTTCCTGTTTGGTGAAGGTGATTGAAGATGTGGAAGAATACATCCTGCGTCTTCTCTTTTCCAGCGAAGAAATGAACGTCGTCTATGATTAACACATCCATCATTTGATAGAAGTGCGAAAAGTCGTTAATGGTTCCGTTCTTAACAGCGTCAATGAATTGATGCGTAAACGTTTCACTGTTTACATACAACACTGTTTTTTCTGGATACTTATTCTTAATCTCTAATCCAATAGCGTGAGCCAAGTGAGACTTACCGTATCCTGTGCTTCCGTAAATTAACAACGGATTGAATGCTGTTCCGCCTGGCTTGTTCGCCACTGCATATCCAGCGCTGCGAGCCAAACGGTTGCAATCGCCTTCAACGAAATTTTCAAATGAATAATTCGGATTCAAATTCGAATCGATATTCAATTTGCGAAGACCAGGAATGATAAACGGATTCTTAATTGGAACATCGCCAAGATCCAAAGGCATTGCAACAGGTGCGTTCTTAACAGCCTTGCGATTGCTTGTCGGAACTTTAATGGTGTAAGGGGCGTTCGAAGCCTGATTGTTTTCCATGATGATGGAATATTCCAATCTTCCTTCAGTACCCAATTCTTTGCGAATGATCTTTTTCAAAAGAGTCACATAGTGCTCTTCCAACCATTCGTAGAAAAATTGCGAAGGGACTTGAATCGTTAAAACTTTGTTTTCAAGTTTAACGGGTTTAATCGGTTCGAACCAAGTTTTGAATCCTTGCGGACTTACATTGTCTTTAATGATATTTAAACAATTCTGCCAAACTTGATTGAAATCGTTAGTCATAATACTACTGCGTATAAAAAAGGTTAATCGTCTGTTTAGGTGCCGGTAAACAACAAATATGCTTCGCGTTTCTCGGACTACAAAAGAAATGTAAAAAAAGTGAAAAAAAAACTCAATTACCCCTTGACTTATGAAAATTTTTGGCGTATCAGTTTAAGCCATTTGTTCGAAAGATTGTTCAAAGATTTTGAGAATGAAAATCATAGCAAGACAATTCAATAATTTCTTTGTGGCTATGAAAATTCAAGATCGCATCTTCCATTCCAAATTTACTGTAAGATATTCAGAAACCGACCGCATGGGCTATTTGTATTACGGTCATTATGCTGCATATTTTGAAGTGGCTAGGGTAGAGGCATTGCGCGAATTGGGTGTCGTGTATAAACAACTTGAAGACGAAGGAATTCTTCTTCCGGTTAGAACCTTCAACATACATTACAAAGCTCCTGCGCATTACGACGATCTTGTTGAAATTCAAACACGCATTACACAGTTCAGTGGTACACGAATTTTATTTCATTTTGAATCATTCCGCAACGATGCGTTGTTGAATACAGCCGAAGTAGAGTTGGTGTTTGTAGACAAGAACACAGGCAGACCTTGCAAAGCTCCTGAGCACATAGTTCGTTTACTCGAAGATTAACTCCCCACTTCCGTTGCGCACCAATTCATAAAACGCTGGAGTTTGCTTCAGTACAACATTTCCGGCATCTTCAATTTGAATAAATGCGTACGCATTTGCTTTCGCATAAATGGGTTGCAACGAAGAGTTGTTAATGTAAACTTGAGTCGCATTGAGTTCCTCCGCATGAATAATTCCATAAGCATCTGAATACAATTCGGCAACTTGAACAGTACCTTTCAAATACGAATCATTAGCACCCGCCGGAGAGCCGCAATAGATGGTGTCGCAATTCAAGTTCAGCTCAACCTTTCCATTCGCATGCTTGTTCTCTATCATAAGTTTACGTGCTTTCATTTCATTCAATGAAACAATACTTCCCGTGCTGAAATTTTGAATGTTCGTGATTGAATCGAAATACAATTTCACCGTTATTTCGTGTTCAAACGATCGAAGAAAATTACACGTGTTTGCGTTTTCAATTTTCAATACACCGTCTGAAAGTTGTGCGTCTATCTTAGGAAGTAAATTCTTCGGACCGGTAATTTCAATTCCACAAAAATTCGTGTCAACCAATTCGTATTTCAAATTGCTATTCAATTCAAGTTTGGTGAAGCTTCCTAATACTCTTGTTTCGGATTGAACTTCTCCCGCTGTTTTAAAGCAATCGGGAGCATTCTCTTTGTTGCACGAACAAAAAGTCAGCACAAGGCCCAGCAGGCCTAGCTTATAGACGGTAGCCAAATCCAATTTCACCATAATCTGCTTTTGCAAAATGTGTTTTTAATCCGAATTGAACGAACCAATGTTTGTCCTTAGGAGCATGACGCAAGATTACACGCTGATAAACCGGTGTTGTCTCGGCCCACTTGTCCCAAATGTAAATGCCTTGAACAATGCGCAATTGCGTGTTTCCGAAATTCTGACAAAACGTAGGTCCAACACCCAATTGAAAAACCGAACGATTGTTCGGTCGAACGCCGTCTCTGTTTTCCATCAACGGAATTAATGAACTGTTGAACATAAGATCGGCTGTTAATCCGAAAGAACGCTTTACGCGCGAAGTTCTGCGATCCCACGCCGCACTAACCAGATGAATAGGGTATTTCTTTCCGTATGGCTGCATAACTTCTTTCCATCCTTGCGTGTAGGAAATACTGCGGTTGTATTTGCTTAAAAAGCGAAACAATAGAATTTCATGCGCTTCATCTTTTCTTGGAGCCTTAGGCTTAATTAATGGCTGAACACCCAGCGTAAGCGCCATGGTGTTCGTTCCGAGATTCGGTAATTGAAAAGCACCGTTTGAGAAATGCGTGACGCGAATTCCCAATTTGTATTGAAGATTTTCGGTGTGAAAAATTTCCTGATCGAAGCCAATGCTCAATGCTGCATTGATGTGCGATCCTAGAACGGGCGCTTGATAATTCGATTGAAGATTCCAAATCTTGGTGGTGTAACCCAATCCAATACCTAAGTTGATGAACTTCTTGTTTGAAGGACGCTCGCCAAAGATTCTGCGGTTAGTAGGAAATTGATTCCAGAAACTCAACGCAAATTGTTGTCCCAGCTGCTGAATGTTCCCGGTGTTGATGTAGGTGAAATCGACGCCCTGATAAGGATTTCCGTAAGGCCTTGAATAGAGTCTGTTGGTTACACGTTTCACAAGGCGAGCGCTTCCTCCAACGCTATGCCCAGTGATAAGCGGTTCCATTAGCGAGTTATGTGGAACCACAAATCCGTATTGAACACCGCCATGCACTTGCCATTGTTCTTGTCCAGATGCCGCAAGGCCCGAACAAATGACGAACAACAGGACAAGCGCTTTTTTCATTACAGATTTTCTTTCAAGAAGTTGGTCATCTTGCTGAACAAGTGCAAGCGCGTGTTTCCGCCATAAATGCCGTGGTCTTTGTTCGGATAAACAAACAAGTCGAAAGGTTTATTTTCAGCAACCAAAGCGCTTACCATATCCATGGTATTTTGAAAATGAACGTTGTCATCGGCGCTTCCGTGAACCAACAAATAGTTTCCTTTCAATTGTTTCGCGAAATTAATAGGCGAGTTGTTTTCGTATCCACCTGAATTCTCTTGCGGTGTGCGCAAGTATCTCTCAGTATAAACGCTGTCATAATATTTCCAGTTCGTAACAGGAGCTACGGCAATTCCGGTTTTGTAATAATCTGCTCCTTTGGTCATGCACAAAGAAGTCATGTATCCGCCGTAGCTCCATCCTTGCATACCAATGCGCGCTGCATCTATATATGTTTGCTGACCTAAATATTTCGCGAAGTCTATAAAGTCTTGCGTTTCATTTCCACCTAAATTCATATAGGTTGAATGTTTGAAATCTTTGCCACGGAATTGTGTTCCGCGTGGATCGCAGCTCACCACAATGTATCCTTCCTGACAAAGCAATTGGTACCACATGTAGTTCTTTCCGCCGTAAGAGTCAAGAACAGTGTTGCTTCCAGGTCCGCCGTAAATAGCTACCAACACAGGATATTTTTTATTCGGATCGAAGTTGGTAGGCTTCATCATCCAGCAATTCAAATCAGTGCCGATTGAATTCTTAAATGAGAAGAATTCTTTCTTCACGCAACTGTATTCATTCAATTTCGCAGAAAGGTTTTCGTTTTTAATAAGCACACGCTTCGTGTTTCCTTGGTTGTCGCGAATGCAGAATGTAGGAGGGGTGTTGGCGTTGCTATAGGTGTGAAGGAAATATTTCAATCCGTTACTGAACGCTGCTTCGTTGGTTCCGTCGTCAGAGGTTAAACACTTCCAAGTGTTCTTCTTCAAATTAACACAGTAGACATACTTCGAAGTCGCGTCAAGCGAACTGCTCATGCGCTTGTTGTAATTGACTTGTGCTGCGCGTGTAGAACTGAAATAAATGTTTCCCGCTTTTTCATCGATTCCGTAAAAATCAAGAATCTCCCAATTTCCGCTGGTCAAGGCCGTTTCCACTTTCGTGGCTAAGTCTATTTGATACAAATGAGCATAACCACTTTTCTCGCTAGTGTAGATCATACAATTTCCACCCGATAAAAATTGAATGTTGTCATTCACATCAATGTAGGTTTCAGATTTCTCTTCCATCAACACCGCTGTTGGCCAAGTATCATTTCCTTCCACGCGAATGGGAGCCGTTAATTCGTAGACCAAATGATTTTGGTGACGATTCATTTTCTGAACCAACAACTGCCATTTTTGTTTGCCCCACTTGATACGTGGAATGTATTCGAACTCGGCAGAAGTCTTTTCAACCAAGAAACTTTTGTTGGAATTCAATTCATAAATATGAATGCTCACATCTGAATTTTTTTCTCCGGCTTTCGGATACTTGAACGTGTTTCTTTCCGGATATAAACTTCCGTAAATATCCATTCCATATTCAGGAACGCCGCTTTCGTTGAATTTGTAGTAGGCGAGAAGCGAACCGTTTTCATTCCAATACAATCCGCGATCGAATCCGAATTCTTCTTCGTACACCCAATCGGTTGCTCCGTTAATGATTTTGTTTTTCTCTCCGTCGAAAGTGACTTGCTTTTCTTCTTTCGTTTCAATATTGAAAATGAAAATGTTGTTGTCGCGAACGAATGCTACGCGCTTTTTATCTGGAGAGATCGTCGCCAAGCGTTGCTTTCCTTTTTTGAAGTTTGCAATAGGTGTGGTTTTTCCGCTTGC
>JBIKRF010000041.1:0-20146 GCA_044349305.1 Flavobacteriales bacterium | reverse complement strand
CTAAAATATTTGGTTCGCAACGCCGGTTGGGCACCGAAGTACGATGTTCGCGCAGAGAACGCTGTTGATCCCGTGAAGTTGGATTACCACGCGAATGTGTTCAACAAATCTGGATTGGATTGGAACGAGGTGCTTATGATTTTAAGCACGAGCGAGCCGTTGCAAGGAGCAGAGAAGCCAACGTTAGAGACGTGGGATATTGCAGAGTCTACAAAAAGAGTTGCAGGCGTTCAGAAGAATTTAGAGGCGGTTATGGTAATGGATGTGAAAAGCAACCGCAGCGATTATCTGAAGAAAGAAGATAAAGACGGAGAGGGCGCTGTGGCGTTTCAGCAGGTAGCAGTTCAGGAGCTGAGTGCCGAGTTCGAGATTGAATTGCCGTATACGATTTTGTCAGACGGAAAGCCTTATGTGGTAGACGTTACCTCGTTCACGTTGCCAGCAACATACATGCATTATGCTGTTCCGAAGCAAGACGCCGATGCATTTTTAATGGCAAAGGTTGTAGGATGGAACACCTTGAATTTAGTAAGTGGAAAAGCGAGTGTTTATTTCGCAGGGGCATACTTGGGACAGAGTTTCATTAACACCGCTTCAGTAGACGATACGCTGTCGCTTTCGTTGGGAAGAGACAAGCGAGTAGCTTTGGCGCGCAAGAAGCAATCTGAATTAAGTAAGCGTCAATTGCTCGGAAACAACGAGAAGGAAACTTTCTTTTTTGAAACAACCGTTCGTAACAACCGCGACAAGGAGATCAATGTTTTGTTGGAAGATCAACTTCCTATTTCTTCCGACGGAGAGATAGAAGTAGCCATGCTGGAAATCTCTGGCGCCGCATTGGAAAAGAACACCGGAAAGCTTTCTTGGAATTTGAAGTTAGCTCCCGGCGAAAGCAAGACAATCACCTTAGGTTATAGCATCAAGACTCCGAAGTCTATGAAAGTTTCAAAAGCGAAGTTTAGAACGATCGCTTGTCCAAGCTTCTAGAACTAAGTTGTTGGAACTTCGTTGTGAGAACTACGTTGTTGGAACTTCGTTTTATAAACGTTCGGAGGTATAAATGAAACAATCGAAAACAGAATTTGCTATAATTACATGGGCTAGGTAGACCTGTCAAAATTTGCCGTTAGTTCATTATCTCATTCTGCTGTCATGAAATCTGAACAACACAGTTCTCACAACGTAGTTCCAATAACGAAGTTCTAACAACGCAGTTCAAAAAAAATCTAGGATTTTTTCAAAGGTCCCATCGTAATCAAATAACGAAGAATCGCTTGCTCTTCTTTTTTGTCGAGGTCAGCTGCTTTGTCTTTGTTCGCCATTTCTACCATTTCTGGAACATGGTGTTTCCAGCCGCGAATGCCCTCAGATGCTGGATCTTTCAACGCGTGACAACTTTGGCAATGCTCTGTGTACAAATCTCGACCAGTTTGCAATTCAGCAAGGGTTACTCCAGAAAATTCTGTTTTCGCTAAACTTAAGTCAGCTTCAGTAATTGTTACTTGCTTCGAAGTGGCACATCCAACAGCTACAGCTGCAATAGAAAGAAAGATCCATTTTTTCATGAAGCCAAGATAATTGATTTAACTTAATTTCTTCTAACTTCGAATGCAAATGAAACTAAAGTCACTATTACTGGAAACGTCCCTGCATTGGGAAAATCAAGAAGAAAACCGTGCGCATTTCAAAGCGCTATTGCAAGAACAACAACCCAATCAATGGGATCTGATTGTTCTTCCTGAAATGTTTTCTACCGGTTTTACGATGAATACCGCTGTGTCTGAAGAGCTTGTCAATGGCGAGTTTCCAAGCGTTACTTTGCTGAAGGAAGAGTCCGCGCGATTGAACGCGGCAATTGTTGGAAGTCTCGCTGTAAGCGAGGCGGGTAAGGCATACAACCGTTTGTTCTTCGTGCGTCCAAGCGGTGAAGTTTCAATCTACAACAAACGACATTTGTTCTCCTTTGCCGGAGAACACAAACACTACGAGGCGGGCGAGGAACAGTGCATTGTGGAATGGCGCGGATGGAATATTCTTCTGAATATCTGCTACGACTTACGTTTCCCAGTTTGGTCGCGAAATGAAATGATAAACGGACAACCGAAATTTGATTTGATGATATATGTCGCCAATTGGCCAAGCGTTCGTGCCGAAGTTTGGAAGACGTTGTTGAGAGCACGCGCCATGGAGAACGTGGCGTATGTCATTGGAGTGAATCGCATTGGGGAAGACGGAAACGGCCACGCGTATAGCGGAGATTCGGCTGTTTTGAATTTCAGAGGGGAACCTGTTCAAGAACTTTCACTTGAAGAGTTGAATGCCTTCCGTGAGAAGTTTCCTGCACTAAACGATGCCGATTCGTTTCAACTTAAATAGAGAAACAGAAATTTAAAATTTTATTCCAACCCTTGAATTCGTTAAAATTCAAAATCATTTTGTCTTTTGAAAAGGACATAGAAAGTTCTGCATTTTTGTTTTTTCCTAATGGAAGAAAGAAGCCCGAGCTTATGTAGTATCCGAAGCCAATGCCGGTCTGAGGGCGGTAGCTGATTGTTTGAGAGGGGTTGGCTGCGCCTATAATTAAGTCGTAATTGCGGTCTGCAATGTGGACAATGTTACTCACGACTTTCGTTCCCAACATACTTCCCCCGAACTGAATAAAGTACAGTCCATTTGCACTCAATTCCCAGCCTGTGCGGTATCCTAGAGCGAGGTTAAAACGTTGCTCATTTCCTTCAATGTTGAACAGCTGGACGTCGGTTTGGGCATTTTGTTGGGCCGCGGTTCCGACGAATTGCATGGTAAACCTATCGTAGGACTTTACTTTACAAACATTTAAATCGAAAATAAGGGACGATGTGTTGTTGAAGTCGAAGGCTGTTTGCAGGCCAATGTTGAAAGCGCCGCTATAGCGCATGGCTGTTGGGTAAGCATCATAGGGGAAGCTGTAAGACGATGATCCAAAATACGAATTGAGGTAGGCGGCATCTTGAATGAAAATACTTGGGTCCAAGCGTTCCTCAATGCTATACATGCGCACGCCGTTCGGATCGATATTGTTATCATAGAACCCGCTGCCGTTGTAATAGTTGGCTGAAACCTTCGATGGGAAGTACATACCCAAGTTCAATCCAAAGCGAAACCCTTTGCGCTCGTCGCTTTCATCTTGTGCGAAACAATTGGAAAACAGCACGGTTAAGTAGAAGAGAGATATGAACAAGAAACTTTTTTTCATAACAAAAGGTGATTGTCTTCAAAAATAAGCCGAAATTCGAGGCCACGGAGAAAAGATGTTGTACGCAATTACAGATATTGAAACGACCGGCGGAAGAGCTGAGCAAGGTAGCATTACTGAAATTGCTATTCTATTGCACGATGGGCATAAGGTCGTAGATGCCTACCAAACCCTTATCAATCCAGAGAAAAGACTTCCTCCTTTCGTTGTTCAACTGACCGGCATCACAGATGCCATGTTGTCTCGCGCCCCTGTTTTTGAAGATGTAGCCGACGAGATCTACGATTTGCTGAAAGACGCGGTATTCGTGGCGCACAACGTGAACTTCGATTTCAATTTCATTAAGGAAGAGTTCAACGCCATTGGTTATTCCTGGACACCTCAACGTTTGTGCACCATTCGATTGGCGCGGAAGGCGTTTCCAAACATGACGCGCTACGGACTAGACAATTTGTGTCGCGAACTGAACATAACCAATGCTAGCGCTCACCGCGCTATGGGAGATACCAAGGCAACAGCCGAGTTGTTCGATAAAGTTATTGAAGAGATTGGACTAGACGGCGTGAACGCCATGCTAGGCAGAGGCAGCGCTGAAGCGTATTTGCCGCATCACCTTCCGGAAGATACCATTGACAAACTTCCCAAGACCACGGGTGTGTATTACATGCGCGACAACAAGGGAAAGCCCATATACATTGGCAAAGCGAAGAACATTCGCAAGCGCATTAAAGAACATTTTCAGAACGGAGAACCGGAAAAGAAGATTTCATTTTCGAATGAAGTGCACCACATCGATTATGTGGAAACCTCTTCCGAGTTAGTGGCTTTTTTGTTGGAAGACCAAGAGATTCGTGCGCACATGCCGAAGCACAATGCCGCGCAGAAGAAGAAGCGTCCGAAAGTTGGACTCTTTCAATTCGAAGACCAGCAAGGGTATTTGCGCTTAATGGCTGCGCAGCTTTCCGGACAAGCCACACCGCTTCGCATCTTTCCAACCCTTCCAGCAGCGAACAAGTGGTTGGTGAAGTTCTGCAGCTATCACGGGTTTTCATTGAAAGCCATTGGCATGTTCAGCGAAGAAGAATTGTCAACGCGCGAAGAGCACAACACGCGCATGCTCGAAGCCATGAAGCAAGCGTTCAATCCACAACATGCCATTCTTACGCACCGCGGAAGAGAGCACGGCGAGTATGTTTTTGTTTTGGTTGAAGACGGATTGCCCAAAGGCTACGGTTTCATAAATGAACACGTAGATACCATTACTTCGGTAGACGATTTAGTCGATCGGATTACACCTTTGAAAACTTCGGAATTGAGCGCTGGATTTATTCAACATTTCATGGATGCGCCTCAAGGACATCGCGTGAAACCGCTTACGCAGTCAGGCGTTTGAAGAGATACTTCGAAACAATAAACGGCACCACAACCAACATTTGAACAGCGTTTAAGTATTCGTTCTTCAACCGAATTTCTTCCTTATACAATTTCCAAACGTAACGTTTCGAAAGTCCGTTTGCATCGCATTGCGCCACGGTTTCATTCACGTATTCCACCTTTACATTTTTATTTTTTAGGTGGAAATGAAACTCGTAATCGCCTAGGATTTGGTAAGACGTATTGAAGTTTCGTTCTTGAAATAACGAACGTCTATAGAGCACACCTTGTTGGTGAAGCGTGTGCTTCCAAATCATTCCATTTGGAAATGAAGGGATGTGAATTTTTGTGGTGGCGCTGTGTGAAAGCCCTGTGTTTTCAATGTTTCCAAAGACTAGATCTGCTTGCGCCCCGCGAGAAATTAAATTCGAAAGTGTGTTTTCATTCGCTAAAATGTCGTCGCTTCCCAAAAGGAAAATCCATTCACCTTTTGCAACAGCAATGCCTTTGTTCATGGCATCGTAAACGCCGTTGTCTTTTTCGTGAATGAAAGTTATGGGGAAGGAATAAGTCGGAAGCGATTGAAAGGTTTCAGGTTCATTCGCGCCGTCTACAACTACAACTTCAAGCTGAATGTTTTTTTGTGAAGCAATGCTATCGAGGGCTTGCGCAATGCGTGGGTCTCGAAAGGTTGGAATAACAACGGTGCATTGCATATTGAAGCGTTAGGCGATGGCTTCTTCAATTTCTTCCGGACGTGGTGACTCGACGAGTTTTTTCCCTTTGCACAAAACAATGCGTGAGCTGTATTTGCGCATAGCGTCGTAATCGTGCGAAGCCATAACAACAGCGGTTCCGCCTTCGCTAATCATTTTCAATAAATCTAAAATGCCTTTGGCAGTGGAAGGGTCTAGGTTTCCAGTAGGCTCGTCGGCAATAATGAGATGCGGCGAGTTCAACAACGCTCGGGCAATAGCCAAGCGTTGTTGTTCTCCACCACTTAATTCAAAAGGCATTTTTTGTTTCTTTTCTGAAAGTCCAACAAGCTCCAACACATCGTCTATGCGACTGTGAATGGCGGAACTTTTGTTCCATCCTGTTGCACGCAGAACAAATTCTAGATT
Organism: Flavobacteriales bacterium; assembly: GCA_044349305.1. Classification (GTDB taxonomy): domain Bacteria; phylum Bacteroidota; class Bacteroidia; order Flavobacteriales_D; family Sanyastnellaceae; genus CAIZGX01. Next base: position 14,413 of record JBIKRF010000041.1, on the reverse strand, counting down.
ATCTGAAACCGAACGGTCGGTAAGCAATTCGAAATTCTGAAAAACGATTCCCAATTTTCTGCGAAGTTCTGAAATGCGCTTCAGCGTAAGCTTGCGCAGATCGGCGTTACACACTTGACCTTTTCCGTTTTTCAACGGAATATCGGCATAAAGCGTTTTCAATAAACTCGATTTTCCACTCCCGGTTTTACCAATGAGGAAAACGAATTCACCGTCGAATACTTCGAAGTCTATATCTTCCAACACGCATATCTTTCCTTGAAAAATAGAAGCGCGTTCGAGCGATACGATGCAATTGGTGTTCTCTTTCATTCGAATTCTTTAGTCTACCTTAAATGCATTCTTACTCACTTTCCCGTTGATGGTGATTTTCTCTATGGCTATGTCTAACACTTGTCCGCCAGCATTCAATTGAATGCTTTTTGGGAAGGTCATTCCATCTACAGTCATGAATTCTTTGATGTTCGATTCAGATGTAACGGAACCTTCAGGTCCTTCTTCTATGGCTAGTGTAGAAATCAATTGTCCAGATGCTTTATCGAAATACTCAGTTTTTATCACCTTCTTTTTTTCGTCTAATGTCTCGAGTATATAAACTTCTTTTTCGTTGCGCATGATGCTTCCAGCAAGGTTCAGCGAATATCCATAATCTGCGATATGATCGCGAACGAAGAAATCGGCTTCCATTTTTGCTTTTAAAACGTCGGCTGGCTCTACAGCTTCTTCTTTACCCATTGCTTTTACAACCAATTTTTCGCCATCGAAAATTTGAGTAGAAACTTTAATAGGACCCATGCTCATTTCAACACGAAGCATTTTGTTGTCTTGGGTAATTGTTTCCATATTAATGGAAGTTCCCATAACACTCATCTTTCCTTCTTGTTGCATTGTTTTCACTTTCTTGAATTTGTCTTTGCCGCCGTTTGCCGCGTAGTAGGCTTCAACAACAGTAGCAGCGGTAACTCCAGCAGCTGGAGGAATAATTCCTTTCGATACACTTCCGTCTGTGTTGAATTGCATCACCTCTCTTTTGCTGAACTGTTTTAATTTTTCAAGAATGTCTTTATTTCCAACTACAGAAATGTAACAGTTGTTTGCTTTCAAGTATTTCTTAGCAGCAGCCTGCACTTCTTCCGCAGTGATGGCGTTCAAACGTTCAAGGTAGGTTTCGTAGTAGTCGGCGGGTAAGTTGTATTTCGAAATGTTGTAAGCGAACTGCGCAACGGTTCCGGCATTTTCAAGTCGGCGAGCGAATGCTCCAGACATGATGCTCTTCGCAGACTTCAACGTTTCAGCAGAAACAGCTTCGAAACACAAGCGATCCATTTCCAACAACAATTGTACAATGGCGCTATCGGTAACTTCGTTACGCACGCTAGCTCCTGCACTGAAATTTCCAATTACATCATCTGGACTCATAGAAGAATAAGCACCGTAAGTATACGCTTTGTCTTCACGAAGATTTTGCATTAAGCGTGTTTGGAATCCGCTTCCACCTAAAATATTATTCAATACCGTTGCAGCTAAATAATCTGCAGAGGTAATGTTAAAAGGCATTGCGTACGTAACGTCAATAACGCTTTGCACTGCACCAGGCATAGCCACGAACGCCACTTGATTGCCTTTCAACTCAGCAGGAGCAGGGTATGTTCTAACAGGAACCGCATTGCCGGTCCATTCTCCGAAATATTTCTTCGCAGAAGCCAAGGCTTGTTCTGGCGTAACGTCTCCAACTACAACAAGGGTAGCAACCAACGGCGAGAAGTAGGTTTGGTAATAACCCATGAGGTCTTCTCGCTTAATGTTATTCAAGGTGTTTTCTGTCGCGAATTCTCCGTAGGGGTGACGAACACCGTAACGCACCACGTTTCCAACTTTATCGGATACTGCATTCGGATCGGTCTTTTCGCTGGTTAAACCAGAGATCATTTGCTTTCTTGTTTTCTCCAATTCTTCTTCTGGAAAACTTGGATGTAAAAGAACATCTTGCATAAGTGCAAGCAAGGTTTCGCTGTGTTTGCTTAAGCAAAAACCTGAAACGTTAGAAGCAGAAGTAGAAAGTTGTCCGCCAATGAAATCGATGGCTTCGTCTATTTGTCCTTTTGTCTTTGTTGTTGTTCCGGCAGAAAGTAATTCCCCTGCAATAGAAATGTATCCGGCTTTGTTTCCTTCAGCGAGTGGCGTTAGGTTCAACGAAAGTGAATAGGTCACGTTTGGAAGTTTGTGGTTTTCCACCACGATCACTTTCATTCCGTTTTCTAGTTTGAATGAAGTTGCTTTTCCGATTTGAATTTTCGGAGCAGGACCGGGCTGAGGAACAATGCTTCTGTCGAGCGGAGTTGCTTTCGGAGTTGTTTTCTTTGAGGGTTGCGCAATGGCTGTAGAAACAAGCAATGCGGCAAGAAGTGTATATATGAATTTCATTTTCGTTCGATTCTTAATTAGCAGAAAGTTTTGGATCGTTTAAGAAATACAACACCACGCGATTTTCTGCGGTGTAGTATTTACGCGCTGCGGCCATCATGTCTTCGCGAGTCACTTTCATGTAACGTTCAATTTCAGTATTGATCAAATTCGCGTTTCCGTAGTAGGTGTAGTAGTTCGCAAGGCTTTCAGCAATTCCGGCAACGGTACTGTTAGTTGAAACGAAGGCGCTTTCGATTTGATTTTTCAATTTTTCGAATTCTTTTTCGGTAATCAATTCTTGTTTCACTTTGTCGAACTCTTTGTTCATTCCGTCTTCCAACGTCTTTGGGTCTACACCCATGTTGGTTAATCCGAATGCAAGCGTCAATCCCGGATCTTCAAGGTTGAAGGTGAAAGCGCCGCAGTACAACGAAAGTTGTTGTTCGTCTACCATTGATTTGTTCAAGCGAGAGCTTTCTCCGTTTGAAAGCAAGGTGTTCAGCATGTCAACAGCATAGAACTCAGGAGTTCCTTGCGCAGGAATGTGGTAAGCTTGAACAATCATAGCTAATTCGTCTTTTCCATAAATGGTATCGCGAACTTCGCCGGTGTTGATGTCTTCTTTTACCGTAGGACGTGGAATTGCGTTTGTTCCTTTTGGAATATCGCCAAAGTATTTCGCGATAAGCTTCTTCGTTTCTTCCACGTTCATGTCTCCAGCTAGCGAAAGAACGGCGTTGTTCGGAACGTAGAATGTTTTGTAGAAGTTCACGAAGTCTTCGTCTTTCGCGGCGTTCAAGTCTTCCATGCTTCCGATTGGAGACCAAGCGTAAGGATGTTTTTTGTAGGCGTGTTTCAACGCTTCAGGAAGAAGGCTTCCGTATGGTTGGTTGTCGTAACGCATACGCTTTTCCTCTTTCACAACTTCGCGTTGTGTTTCAATTCCTTTGTTTTCCACTTTCGCGTGAAGCATACGCTCGCTTTCTAACCAAAGACCCAATTCAAGCTGATTGCTTGGCATAAGATCGTAGTAGAAAGTGCGGTCTTGAGTTGTGTTTGCGTTTAGTCCTCCACCCGCGTTTTCAACATATTTCGCGTATTCGCCGCGACCGATGTTATCTGAACCTTCAAACAACAAGTGTTCGAAGAAGTGCGCCATACCTGTTCTACCTACTTGTTCGTTTTTCGAACCCACGTGGTAAAGCACGGTAACGGCTACGATAGGGGTGCTGTGATCTTCATGCAGAATAACGTGCAAGCCGTTTGGCAAATCGTATTCAATGAATTTGATGTTTTGTGCTTGCGCTGCGAAAGAGCAGAGCAGGGCAACAAAGAGAGTTACTTTTTTCATGTGTTAAATATGGTTTGAAATACCGCTAGCGAAGATACTAAAGCGAAGCTTAGGTTACGAAGCAAAGATTCGCTTCGCGAAAGATTCGTTAACGAAAGATACACTTAGTGTAAGATTCGCGAAGCGAAAGGGGCATAGGCCCTAATCCCTCAGTAACATCACGAATCCAGACTTGCCTTCACCTTGCTGTCCTTCAAGAGGTTCAATTGACCAATAGTAGGTTCCAGAAATACAATCCCCTCCGTTCCAGCCTAGGGCTATGTTGTTCGTATTGAAGACCTCTGTGCCCCAACGATTGAAAACAGTGAGTTGCCATCTTCCGGGAAATTCTTCGAAAGGAAGGAAACTGTCATTTTCGCCATCGCCGTTGGGAGTGAAAATATTAGGAAGCGTTAATTTTCCTGCTCCATCAATCTGAATGAAAGTGTTAAGTGTATCAATGCACCCGTTTTGGTTTTCGACGATTAACGAGACTGCATAATTGCCGGGTACTGCCGGGAAATTGATTATTGGATTTTCTAATGTAGACGCATTGGGTGTCCCGAATTCAAAACTCCAGTTGTATGTTGAAGGATTGCCAGTACTTGTTGAGGTGAAGGTGATTTCCGTATTCTCAATGGTTGCAGGCTGCGGGTTGGTATTGAATGCAGCATTCGGAGAATCATTTACTGTGATTGTTATGGAATCGCTGTAACTGCAACCGAAGGCATCGACAACATCAACAGTGTATACCCCACTTTCATTCACTGTGAAATTTTCACCGTTGCTCCCATCTTGCCAGGTGTAGGCGTTAAATCCTGTTGCTGTTAGTGTGATAGATTCTCCGTCGCACAAAGTGGCGTCATTGCCAAGGTTGAGCGCATTCCCGTTATGAATAACAACGGTTGCAATGTCGGCGCATATTGTCTCAGATCCATTAGTGGGAAGAGCGTATGTCAGGGTAGTTACAAAACCCAAAGGTTCTTGGCTAACCACTTGTTCAATTAAATTACCTGTGAGTTTATCGATGTGATAGAGAGTTCCACTTGCATCTATGCCCCACAATTCATTCGCATTGTAATCGTAAGCAAGTCCTCTTAAATCCGCAACAGTACCGCCTACTGAAACTGCTTCAGCTGTGCTGGTATTAATTTCAAACAATTCCCCGTTCGTTGTTGTCGCCCACAAGACATTGAGTGAAGGGTCGTAGGCTAGCCCGTTAATACCATCACCGCCTGCAACAAAGAAATTGTCAAGGGCGAGCAAGTTCAAATCACCAATGGCGTTAAGAGCTCCGGTATTGACATCTATGGTGTAAAGCGTTTGAGCCAATGGTTCGCCGCTATTTATTTCTGGAATTCCAATGACGTAAAACAGATCGTTAACGTTGTCGTAGTCTCCTGCGTAAAATTGATTGTTGGTATAGGAAAATATTGGAGTGACGGTTCCTGTGTTAATGTCTACAGACGATAGGGCAGGCGCCGTAACAATATTGGAGATTCCATACAATGTGTTGGTTGCAGTGCGGAAGCCCATGGCTGTCCAATCGTTCCCTGTGTTGCTTTGAATAATATTTACGCTGCCGTCTGAGGTGTTCGTATAGAAAATAATATCATCACCGCTGTGGTCGTAGGCGAGGAAGTTTCCGCCTAGGGAATTTGTTTCCTGTAAGAAAACCTGTAGCGTTAAATTGGCAAAACCTGCATTTATTTCTTGTGCCGAAGGAACATAAAGAGGTTCTGCAACTGTATTGGAAGGAATGAATGTTCCACCTCCTAACCATTGAAGTCCCGAGTATGTGGCTATTTGACTGAGGTCTGCTTCAAGTTGCAGGGTATCACCGGCGCACACTTGCAACGAATCGGGTAAACTGAATAGGTCGCATGAGATGTTTGGATTTGTTACACAAGGCAATACGGTGATTTGATCGGAAGATGCGCAACCACCGGCTCCACTGCCGTTTGAGCAGGGCCCATTTACACAGGCTACATAGGTTCCGGGTTGTGTTACGGTGAAGTACCGCGTATTGTTGTCGGGCCAAGTGCTTTCCGGACCGCTGAAGCAATCGCCGCCCCATTCCCAGTAATCGCCAACGCCAGCATCAAGTATAATTGAGTCGCCCGCACAGAGGTACACGGTGTCGGGACCCCACTCAATGAAATCGATATACGGACTGTAAAAAATCCATGATGGGAAATTGGGAAGCGAAACAAATAAATTTTCAAAGCCCCCGCTATAACTGAACACTTCGGGTGTAACCGTTGGTGAATCGGTATTTGCACAGTTGATGGATCCAAGGTGGGTAACACCAGAGAAATCGAACCAACTGTAATAGATGTTCATGTCCGGCGCCATTTGCATATAATATGCTGTGACTTCCGGTGCAATCACCTCTTGTGTTGAGGCAACACTAATTCCTTGTTCAAACGCACTTTCTAAATTGTAGCGTACCAATTGCTGTGTGCCAGTTCCAAGACCTGTGGAGGTGGCGTAGATGTATTGGCCGCTGTGAGAAAACTCAAAAGCTTCAGAACCTACGAAGGGCAATAGTTCCGGATCATGCAACACACCGGTGTTTAAATCGAACCCCAACAACAGACCGCCAGAGGTTACAACTTTGCTGTAAACAGCGAGAACTAGTGGTTCCGGATTACCCGAAATGGGAGAGGCTTTGATGGTGCCCGTCAAAGGCGTTGCGGTTTCAAAAACCGAAGAGAGAGTAACACCCGCGGAGGTTACACTGTACACCCCAATACCTTCAGTGCCTTGATTGATGAGTATCCAATAATCGGTTCCGTTAGCATGGCGAATGGCACACAAACCTTCTTGGGAATAATCATAGACTTGAACATCCGCTTCCACCACGCCGCCAAGGCCATTGTTTAAGGTCATGTCTATTTTGAAGTAACGAAACCCTCTGCCGTTGGGTTGCAACGCTAATATCTCGGGGGTCGCATCTACATAATGCTCAATTTCATCGATAGTAAACAAGTAGTATACATTCGGCTCACCGGGTGCTGGTATGATGACCGACGATTGCGCAGCGCTAAAACCTCCGCCTTCGGTTCCTTGCATGTCGTACATCACTTCATGGTTTCGGTTCCAAATGTGTCCAGGATCCTGACCAAGCTCCGGAAGGCGTCCTCCGCCATTGGAGTAAAAAAGTAGGTTGCCCGCTGAATCGGAATAGGCGGTGCATCCTTCAACGGATGACATGGCTCCTGTTATCTGAACAGCTTCACCCGAGTTGAAGTCAAGACCATAGCCATAGCCGAAGTGCCAGACATTCGCTTCTTTTTGAGCAACAAGCGCTAGTGAAAGAAGCACGAAGCTGAGGGTGGAAATGAGAATCTTCATGATAGGCTTTTTAGCGAATAATTGAAACAGACCCTCTGTATTCGAATCGTTCTCCCGAGTTCAATGAATAGGTTGAAATGCAATAGGTATAGGCTCCGTTAGGACAGTAGTAGCTGCTTCCGTTCGCTCCGCCGGTCCAGGCTTGTTGCGGATCAGTACTCGAAAAAACGGTTTCTCCCCAACGATTGTAAACATCAAGTTGAAAGTTCGAAGCATTTATCCCTGTTCCTTCCACCTGAAAAACATCGTTGAGACCATCGTCATTTGGAGTGAATGCGTTGGGTACATATAGATTAAACAACTCGTTAATGATGATTAACCCGCTGGTGGAATCTATACAACCTTCTGCAGTGGTGACCTCCAACTGTATGGGGTATGTTCCTTCGAAATTAGCAGGGAGGTTTATTTCAGGGTTCTGGTCCGTGCTAACAATTTCTTCAGAAGGCAATGAGATTGTCCACAGCCATGATTCAATGTTTCCAGACGATAAATCAATGAGCGTTATGTCTGTATTGTCGGGATATAAAATCAGCGGATCGGTTGTGTAATTGGCTTGGGGTTGCGGAAAAGAGGCTATGTAATTGTTGATTAGCGTATCGAAGACACATCCGTTGGCGGTGGATACTTCCAGCATAACATCGAATGCACCGGGCTGATCAGGCACGAAGGTTACAGTGTTCAGATTGGAGTAGGGTGCTCCGTTTATTGTCCATTGCTGAGAAGTAAACGTGCTCGGGTCTGTGTCGTTTGACAATATGAATTGAGCAGGCATGCACAGTGCTGTGTCTGAGACATTGAGGGCTATCAATACTTGCGGGTCTACAGATACGCTAAAACAATCTGAAAGTGTTTGACCATTTGCATCGGTCACAGTTACACAAGCTTGCCCATCTTCGGTTGCTACAACAGTGCAAGAAGCATCTGCGCAAACTACACCGTTGTTGAAGGTCCATTCGTAAGTAAATGGTGCTTGTCCGTTTACATTTTCAATTGGCCCAAGGGTTAAGGACTCGCCGTAACACAAGGTGGTGTCGTTGGGCATTTCAATTGACCAAGCAGGCACCAAAGGATTTATGCAGCAAGTACCACCGTCTGAGATGTTGTAGGTTTCTGAGAGCCAGCATTGGTATTGCGTGTGGTGAAAAAGCAGATCGTGGTTAAAGGCAGTGAGAAAATAATACACGACTTCATCGGGAGTGTTTCCTCCGCCAGCCACATAAAGTGTATCGCATTGACCACTTACCCCGACCATGAGACCTGGACCGCCGAAAGGGCCGCCCCATCCGCCTGCACCATTTGCATGTACGGGTTCATAGCCTACCTGCGGGGCTGTGAGTATTTGTGTTATCGAAGGGGCTACGCCGGAAATGGATGTGGTCGGAATGCCCAGTCCGCAGTTGTTGTTGCCTGCAGAAGAATTGAAACCGGCGTAAATGACGTTCGTTACATTCCCTGCAAATGGTCCGGTAATATTTACCTGCACGGGCTCGTAGGTGCAGATGCCTATTTTCAAGTTAGGAATATTCTGGTCAACGTTTATATTGAGTGTGCCACCGTCGTAATTGGAGTATATCACAACATTGCCTGAACCGTTGCAGAGAGGGGAAACGTCTGTATTCGTAATTCCTTGGTACCCTGTATTCAAAAACCATTCGTGTTTCATTCCTGGTGCAGGAATGCCATCGGGAGTATTGCTGGAAGGGAAGGCACAGGTCGAAGCAGAGGAGGGACCGAATACGGCAGCGTTCCAACTCGCACCTGGGTCAACAGCTCTTGTTGAATAGGTAGAGGCAGCATTTCCCGAACCTACGCGTATGCCAACATGCACGGGAGTGCTTGGTTCTGCCACACCTTGAAAATCTCCGTAAATGAAGGATATGCTTCCAAATCCAAATCCTGTGTAGGCTTGGTTTATTATTCGTGCTTGAAAGGAAAAAGATTCGCCGGGATATCCAACTCTTCGCACGTTTTTCCATTGCACACGTATACCTTGAAAGTCCATGGAGTAGCTGATTTTTGAAGTTGCATTTACTCCCTCCAAGTTGGTTGCGAATGGCGCAATGACCGAAGCGGAAATCCCTTGCGAAAGCGGATCGTAGTTGTTAGCAGTAGGAGCAGTGCTCAACGTCATGAATCCGTTGGTGCTGATATATAATGTAGTGTGCGGCACCACGCCCATGGTAACGGGAAGCGTTGGAACTGCGGCAGACACTCCGTCGTCGAAGGTTCCAGAAAAAAGAGTTACATCGTTGGTAATTTCTGTGTAGGTATCCGTCGATTGAAAAATGTAGTAATAATCAAGGACCTGCGCGTTTGACTGAGTAGCGAACGCGCCCAAACTGAAAGATAGGAATAAGCAAAAAAGTTTTTTCCTTTGATGCATAAGAAAGCCAAATTTTGCGCCACTCATAACGTAGAAGTAACATGGGTTGGTTTGTACTTGTGCCTTGCCATGCGTTTAGACAATTTTTAAGACAATTAAGTTGCTTTAAAGTTCAAAATAGTCAAGTAGTTATTCCACGCTCTAGAATCCTTCATTCCAAATATCATGTCGTTTTAGTTAATTGGCGTTACGGTATAACCCGACCCCTGAAGCAGCTTCAAAACACCTTGTTCTCCGGGTAAATGACCTGCTCCAACAGCAATGAAAATGGATTTCTCTTGAGCCAGTTTGGAAATTAATGGCAGCCAATTTTGATTTCGTTTTACAAGGAAGTTAGAATAGAATTCAGGAGAGAGTTCGGCATCGTTCATCAATTCTCCTAATTTATTTATATCCTTTTTTAAATAACAGTCCACCATGTTGTTGTATTCGCTGTTATTTGTTGTGAGCCCTTCTAAAAGCAATTTTATTTGTTCGTCGTATGGAACGTCATTAACAAGATCCATTTGCAGCTGAATAGTTTCTAAACCCATTGTTGTCATCTTGTTCTTTTTGGCAAGCTTGTTCAGCTCTACCTCGAAGCTTTTTGATTTACCTATCAAATCTTGCAAGATCACAGAAGTTAGAAAGAACGGAGTAAGTCTGCTCATTCTCATATACTTTGATTCCTTCCAGTGCAAACTGTCCATGCAGAATTGTCTTATTTTCTTTGCGTTTTCAGCAGAGGTAATATCCGCGATTGTTTTTCCGTCGGGCAACAGAGAGCGCTGCGCTGCATCTATTTGTGTTTTTAAATCCATGTTTATATCTACTTCCATAACGAGAGTTTCGCATTCCTTTAAAGCGGTAGTTATAGACTCAGAAATTACAAATTGTTTTTTCGGCATGATGTGAATCGTGCCATAGATATAACTAGGTTTTTGAAGGCCTTTGCCTTCGATTTTATAGAGTAATTGCGCCTGACTGCTAATTGATACAAGTATCAATAGGATAAGGAAGGTTAGTTTTGTTTTCATTATTGAATTTTTCATGATGTTGATGTGTCTTTTTATTAACCGCGATCAGCGAATCCGATTTCATATCCTAAGAATGCTGCGCATAATCCAAGGTGAATGATGAGTGCTGCTTTTTGCCAAAGTGGACGTTCCTTCCATGTTTGATTTGGGTTGAAAGGGTCGAAGGCCAGTGCCACTCCCAGTGACATTGCTGCTTGGCTGAATTCACCACGGAACGCTTGGTAAATTCCAAGTGCTGTGAATCCAATGTATAGGAAGCGCATGATTTTTTGATTGCTTTTCATTTAATTGATTTTTAACAAGATGGAGAAGTACTAATGCTCCCAAAATAAATTCGGGTTATTGGTTTTGTAGGTAATCCAAAGCGAATTGCTTTTTTCTCCTTTTTCTTGCATAGCAGCAACGCAATCATGATGAGAAATCGAATTTTCATAATGTTTAAATTAATAGTTCTTTTTATAGTGACGATTAACTTCTTTATTTGTTACTCGAATATGCCTTTCATTACATCAATACCAATAGAATAACCATACACTTTACCGTTGGCATCTTTGTAAATTCTGATCTTGTTGCAAGCTTTTCCAAGGTTCATTGGAGTCCAAGTTTTTCCACCGTCTTTGGTTTCATACCCACTGTTCATCGTTCCTACAAATCCGTGGTTTTCATCAATGAATCCAATGCCAAACTGTCGTGCACCAGCATCTTCTACTAGGTTGATTTCATTCCACGTATTTCCCCCGTCAGTTGTTTTAGCCACGCGTTGTTGTTTCACATTCGGATCTGGATTGTAGGATTGAATGGTGACGTAACCAATTTTATTTGTTGGAAACGAGGCCTTCCAAGTACCTTCAAACGATCGATTGGATTGATACACTTTTTTCCAGGTTTTACCGCCATCACTTGTCTTTAAAATGAGCGCATTTGATTTTTCAATGTCTTCATCCGATGCAGCACAAACGATTCCGTTGTTTTTATCAAACATTTTAATGTCAAACAACATTTTACAATCCTTATTCATACTATTCGATGCCCAAGTCAAACCGCCATCGTGTGAAACCATCATATTTGCTGGACTTCCCACACGGCCAACTGCATAAATGTGAATTTTATAATCTGTCTTTCCGTGATTGATGAATTGCTCTTTCACGATGTCTATTGCACACAATCCTTTCACATAAGGTCCGGAATACGAAACCGGTGTCCACGTTTTACCGCCATCAGTTGTTCCATAAAGCGGAATAGTATCCGTTACGTTTGGAAAATAGTCTGTACCGACTGTTCCTGCAAAACCGCGTAAACTGTCCACAAATGCAATGCAGCGGAAGAACGTTCCTTTCTTTTCCAATTGTTTTTCCCAGGTTTCACCGGCGTTGGAAGTGTGATAAATACTTCCATAACCGTTAACATACCAACCTTCATTTTCATTGATGAAAGCAATGTCATCTTGTTTTCCAGGATAGCGCTCTGTGTTGAGTTTTTTCCATCCTTTTTCCGGAAGTATTTCTGCATCTTTCTTTGAAAGCACTGCATTACTCCATCTCACAGCAGACAGGCCAACTTCGTTGTTGTATTCATCAAATAATTGCTGAATCTGTCCATTCACAAATTTGTCATATGCTTCTTGCATGGTGCCCGATTTCGCGAAGTAGTGGTCAGTTGAAGGGTAGGTGATGAGCGTGCCATTTCCGGGGTGGAAGTAGTTTACGGTGTTCACGATTTGTTGGTGGTCGGCTTTCGAAAAGGCTTGGAAATCGGATTCTCCGAATTGAACCAAAACTTTCGCTGTTGTGTTCTTCCAATTTTCCAGATGCGGATAGTCTTGTATCTGCCTCCAGTATTCAGCGTTGCGATCGTAGATTTTTCCTTTTCCATCATACCCCCAAACGCTTCTTAAAACAGAATCTGCTTTTGCATCTTTGGCCATTTCTTCGAGACTTTCCTTCTGAACGAAATACCTGTAATTCAAATCGTACTGCTCAACAACAGATTGCTCCACTTCAATGGGATTCATTCCTGCCAATGCGTTTTGAACGCGATACATTTCCAATTGATATTCAAACCAAGATTTAGCCGTGGTTCCATAAACGACTACACCGGCAACGTTGTTTTTAGCGCTAATCGCAGGAACAATTATTCCTCCCATGGAGTGACCAACGATGATGATTTGATTGGTATCAATATAAGGAAGTGTTTTTAGCTTTTTCAATCCAACTTCAAAATTTTCAATCTCATCCATTAAATCACAAGACTCGCATGGGGGCGTGTTTTTGCTATCGCCTAACCCACTTTTTTCAATGCGCATTGTAGTGTACCCCGCATCTACGTATGCATCTATAATCCGCTTATACGGATGGTCGTTCGTCAGCTCGTCAATACTGCTGCACGTGTATCCCGGAACAAAAAGCATAGCTGGCATTTTGTTTTCTTTGAATGGCTTGTTGATGATCACACGCAACTGTCCGCCTCTGAAATTAGCTTCGTCGTATATCACTTCGGCATTGTCGTCGGTTTCGAATGGACGAGCAACGACTTTGGCTTTGAGTGTGATTTTCTTTTTACCACGTAGCACAGAAAGTTGAACTTCTTGTCCGGGTGTGTATTCGAGAAAAAGTTTCGTGAATTCTTCCGAAGACTTAAAAACGTTGTCTCCGATTTTAAGTATGATGTCGTTTTCTTGAAGTTTCAATTCAACGCTGGTTCCTCGAACAACTTGCAAAACTTTACAACCGGGGGTTGCGGTTTCATTGACGTATTCAATACGAGCGCCAAGCAAGGGTTTGCGTTGAAGTTGAGCCGATGAATTGAGTGAAATGAGAGCAAAAAATAAAAGGGTAATTAAACGTAGCATAATAACAATTTTTCTCAAAGAAAGGGTATTATCTCAAGGTTCAATTGTCAAAAATTGCTATTTATTCCAGAAAAACAAATGCTCTATTTTCAAACGGATTTAGTGCTCCCAAAACACATTTGGGTTATTGGTTTTGTGGAAGATCCATAGCGTATTGCTCTCTTCTCGTTTATCTTCCTCTTTTTGTGGTTCTTGATCAAAATAATCAAGCGGAAGAAGCTCTATATAGTTGTAGGTTTTACCTTCAGCATTTGTTTCCATATTGTACTCACTTGATGCTGTGCACTGCAAAATATAGAGGTTTTTAGCCATGTAATTTTCCAGGTAATTCTCTTTTGTTTGCGTCTGCTGATTGTTCCAATTGGCATCTGGATTCAGAATTAGGTTTTTGTCACCGATCAGATACTCTCGAACTTCTTCAATACTCAAAAGTTCACCTTTTTCATTCATTACGTAGGCATTAAAAGTGGGATCGATCCAAAGCCATTTTTTAAGTGATTCGGAAAAAACAGAATTAATGACGTGACAGTCTTGGTCAATTTTTAGGCTGTCTTTTGGTAAACACGTAATAACTCTCGATTTAATGCCCATTGATAAATAACATTCATTCAAAACCAGTGCAAGACCACGGCAATTTAATCCTCTGTTTTCCTTTTTGCATACCTCCAACATGCTCATGGCATTTTTCACTTCTGGATTTCCATTCATTCCATCGTGGGGAACTAAATCGTGAATCCAATGCATGAGATTTAAAATTTGCAACACGTCTGAACCCTGTCCGGCTATTCTATCGAGATTGAATCCTTTGCGCAGTGCCACCAGATTGGGATTATCGCTTGATTGATAAGTGAATTGAGGAGTTGGTCTTTTATCTGAAAGATTGTATTTGTCTGCCCTTTTTAGGATACTAAGATAATCTCCAGTTTGCTTGAGTTTTTTATTGAGTTCAGCAAATTCTTTTTCTTTTCTAATGTTGTCTAAGTCTGTGTCAGTCTGCACATGTCCGTAATCATTATAACCAGCGTCTATTGCCTTTCTTAAATATGTTATCGCAGAAGGCTTATTGTTTAAAA